>NZ_JBLROA010000005.1:0-162814 GCF_047921505.1 Micromonospora sp. SL1-18
TGACCGACGCGGCCCGAAGGCGCGTCGGCGGCGGCCATCCATCTCGGCCTGCCGTCGCCGGCAGGCTCCAGCGGCCTACCCGCAGACATCGGGCGAGCAGCCCTCAAGCGTCTGCGCGGATCATCGCCTCGCGGCGACGACCCTTCTTGGCCTTGCTCCGGGTGGGGTTTACCGAGCCATCCCGGTCACCCGAGATGCTGGTGGGCTCTTACCCCACCGTTTCACCCTTACCGTCCCATATTGGGCCGGCGGTCTGTTTTCTGTGGCACTGTCCCGCGGGTCACCCCGGGTTGCCGTTAGCAACCACCCTGCCCTGTGGAGTCCGGACGTTCCTCGGCGACGGGCCGGGGCCCGTCGACGCGGCCGCCCGGTCGACTCGTCCGTCGCGTCCATCATCCTAACGATGCCCACGCCGCCGCCATTTCCCGACCGGGCGGTCAGCGCACGTCGATCGTCACCACGCCCAACCCGGCGCTTCGGCTGCTCCCGCAAACCGTCTCTCTCCCGAAGGCCGCGTCCCGGCTGCCCATCAACAGGTACGCGGTGCGCAGCAGGTCGGCGTAGCGGATTTCCACGAACTCGCGGAACTCCGGGTCATCCACCCGCGGACCCCCGTCGTGGCCGTGCACGGCTCGCTCCCCTCGTCGACCCGGTCGCTCGGAACGGCGCGGCAGGGTAGCGAAAAGTTGAGTTCCGTTCCGGCCGTACTAATCTCTGGGGACCATGAACCTCTCCGACGCCGCGCTCCTGGCCGCCGCCGGTCTCGCCGCCGGCACGGTGAACGCGGTGGCCGGAGGCGGCTCCCTCATCACCTTCCCGGCCCTGATCGCGGCCGGCCTGCCACCGGTCCCCGCCAACGTCACCAACTCCGTGTCGGTCTTCCCCGGGTACGTGGCCAGCGTGGCCGGCAGCCGGATGGACCTGCCGCGCGGGCGGCAGCTGTGGAGCCTGCTGCCCACCGCGATCGCCGGGACGGTAGTCGGCGCCCTGGTGCTGCTGGCCACCCCGGCACGGGCGTTCGAGCTGGTGGTCCCGTTCCTGGTGTTGGGCGCGACCGCCGTGCTGGCCTTCCAGGATCCGCTGCGTCGGCTGGTCGGCCACCCGGCCGACCTGAGCCCGCGCCGCCGTACCGTCAGCGTGCAGGCCATGGTCGCGATCGGCTCGGTGTACGGCGGCTACTTCGGCGCGGCGCTCGGGGTGATGCTGGTGGCCGGCCTGGCCCTGGTGCTGGACACCACCCTGGCCCGGGTGAGCGCCATCAAGAACCTGCTCTCGGCGACGGTGGGATTGACCACGCTGGTGGTGTTCGCGCTCTTCGGCCCGGTCCACTGGACGGCCGCCGCGGTGGTCGCACCGGCCACGGTGACCGGCGGCTACCTCGGCGCCCGGCTGGTCCGCCGGCTGCCCTCGGTGGTGCTGAAGACCGTCATCGTGGTGTTCGGCACGGTGATCGGCCTCTACCTGCTCTGGCGCGCCCTGCGCTGACGGCGCGGCCCACCGGAGGCCGACGCACGCGACGCGGCCAGACACCGGACCGTCCCGGCGCGACGTCGGGACGGTCCGGCCAGGAGGGGGAAGGTCAGTACGCCTCGCCGACCGGCTCCTCCGGGGCGTACTCGGCGCCGCGGGCGGCCCGGTTCCAGCGGGACCAGAGCACCCGCTCGCCGTAGCCGGCCGCCATCAGGTGCGCGAAGGCGAGGTAGATCAGCACGCCGGCGGCGAGCACCCCGAAGCCGACCCAGAACGGCAGGGCCAGCCCGTGTTCGGCGAGCTTGCCGGAGATGATCGGGGCCGGCGCGGCGGCGCCCCAGCGGACCAGGTTGAACGCGCCGGTGGCGACCCGCCGGTCGTCGGAGCCGAGGCCGAGCGCCAGGTCGGTGAGGTTGGCGTTGGCCAGACCCATGAACAGGCCGGCGAGTACCAGCACCACCAGCGACATGGCGGTGCCGGTCGAGGTGGCGAAGAGGGCCATGCAGACCAGCAGCCCGGCGATGGCGACGCCGACGGTCTGGACGGCGCCGATCCGGTGCGCCAGCCGGTGGCCGATCAGCAGGATGCCGGCGGCCAGGCCGAGGCCCCAGCCGGTGAAGGCCAGCCCCAGCGGGATGACATCGAGGTGCAGGTAGAGCGGCGTGTAGCCGAGCACCACGAAGAACACGAAGTTGTAGGTGGCGGTCACCACGCAGAGGGCGATGAACGCCGGCTTGCGGTAGGTCGAGAAGATCTGACCGAGGCGTACGGGAGCCTGCCGGCGGGCCGGCTCGCGGAGCTTGCGCACGGCGACGGCGAGCGCGAGCACCATGAAGACGCCGCAGACGAAGAAGGGCAGCCGCCAGCTCACCTCACCGAGCAGGCCGCCGATCAGCGGGCCGACGGCGAAGCCGAGGCCGAGCGCGGTCTCGAAGAGGCCGACCACCCATTCCCGGTCGTTGGCGAGGTTGACCAGCACCACCATCGCGGTCGCGAAGAACATCGCGTTGCCCAGCCCCCACACGCCGCGCAGCGCGGAGAGTTGCACGATGTCGTTGCTGAACGACGCGAGGATCGCGGCGAGTCCGACCACCGTGACCCCGGTGATCAGCACGGGTTTGAAGCCGAACTTCCCGCTGGCGAGGGTCGCCGGGATCATGCCGACCGCCATAACCGCGATGTACGCGGTGAACAGCAGTTCGACCTGCCAGGCGGTGACCCCGATCGCCTCGCCGATCGCCGGCAGGATCGGGTCCACCACGGCGATGCCGGCGATGGCGAGGAACGCCACCAGCGTGGTGGCGTAGATGGCACTGCGGTTGGGTTCGGATCGCCGATCCACTCCGCCTCCCAGTTAGCTGTATCTTACAGATAATTCCCCTGTATCATACAGCTATGACGGACGACCGCACAAAGGCAACCGCGTACGACGAGGCCACACTCGGCCGGATCGAGACCGAGATCGCGCTGCTCATGCGGCTGGGCGAGGCGACCCGCCGAGCCACCGGCACCGCCGAGCACCGAGTGCTGGACCGGGCGGCGTACGTGATCCTGCGGTACCTGGACAGCGCCGGCCCGCAGAACGTCTCCGCGCTGGCCGCGCGGTTGAACCTGGACGGCTCCACGGTCACCCGGCAGGTCACCGCGATGCAGCGGGACGGCCTGATCACCCGTACCCCTGATCCGGCCGACGGGCGCGGCACGGTGGTCTCCGCCACCTCCGCCGGGCTGCAGCGGATGGCCGCCGTCCGGGCGGCCCGCACCCGGCTCTACGGCGACATCCTCGCCGCCTGGACCAGCGACGACCAGGAGAGCCTCGCGGACCTGCTGCACCGCCTCAACGAGGCGCTGGACTCGCGCAACCGCCGCCGCTGAGGAACCGCCGAACGGCGTTAACAGGGGCCCCCTGTACAACGCGAGGCGTTAACAGGGGGCCCCTCCTTTCACGCGACCGGCTCGCGGGCGGAGTCGGCGTCGCGGTCGGGGCCGGGGGTGACCCGGGGGTCGCCCTCGTCGGCGAAGTAGTCGTCCGGGGTGGTGGCGTCGACCCCGTCGGCCACCTTGCCGGCCCGCAGGACCAGCGTCAGCAGCGCCGCCACCACCAGGTTGACCAGCACCGCCACGATCCCGACGTAGATCGTCTTCTTGGTGTCGAAGCCGAACTCGGAGAGCGGGAAGGCCGAGCCGGCGAAGTGCCTCTTCCCCGTCGCCGGGTTCGCGACCTGGTAGAGCATCCACATACCCATCGCCATGCCGGCCACCCAACCCGCGATCAGCGCGCCCCGGTGGAACCAGCGGGTGTAGAGGCCCAGCGCCACCGCCGGCAGCGTCTGCAGGATGATCACACCCCCGATGAGCTGCAGGTCGATGGAGAACTGCGGGTCGAGGAAGACGATGAAGGCCACCGCGCCGATCTTCACCACCAGCGAGGCGAGCTTCGAGACGTTGGCCTCCTGCGCCGGGGTGGCGTCCCGCTTCAGGTACTCCTTGTAGATGTTGCGGGTGAACAGGTTCGCAGCCGCGATCGACATGATCGCCGCCGGCACCAACGCGCCGATGCCGATCGCCGCGTACGCGATCCCGGCGAACCAGCTCGGGAACTGCGCGTCGAAGAGCCGCGGCACGATGGTGTTGGTGTCCACACTGCCCGCTTTGGCCCCCGGCAGCGGCGTCACCTTGGCCGCGATGGCCATGTAGCCGAGCAGCGCGATCAACCCGAGCAGCAGGCTGTACGCCGGCAGCGCGGACATGTTCCGCTTGATCACGTCCCGGTTCCGGCTGGCCAGCACGCCGGTGATGCTGTGCGGGTAGAGGAACAGCGCCAGCGCCGAACCGAACGCCAGGGTGACGTACTGGAGTTGGTTGTTGGCGTTGAGCAGGATGCCGTCACTGGGCGCGGGAGTCGCCTTGAACTTCGCGTCCGCCGCGTCGAAGATGCCACCCCAGCCGCCCAGCTTGTAGGGCAGGTAGACGACCGCCACCAGGATCACGACGTAGATCATCGAGTCCTTGACGAACGCGATCAGCGCCGGTGCGCGCAGCCCGGACTGGTAGGTGTAGGCCGCCAGGATCGCGAACGCGATGATGATCGGCAGGTGCCGGGCCAGGGCGCTCTCCCCGGTGACGCCCATCGTCTTGAGCACCGCCTCGATGCCGACCAGCTGCAGCGCGATGTACGGCATGGTCGCCACGATGCCGGTGATCGCGACCAGCAGCGCCAGGATCGGCGAGTCGAACCGGCTGCGGACGAAGTCGGCCGGGGTGACGAACCCGTGCCGGTGCGACACCGACCAGAGCCGGCAGAGCACCAGGAACACCATCGGGTAGATGACGATCGTGTACGGCACCGCGAAGAAGCCCGCCGCGCCGGCCCCGAAGATCAGCGCCGGCACCGCCACGAAGGTGTACGCGGTGTAGAGGTCACCGCCGACCAGGAACCAGGTGATCCAGCCGCCGAAGCTGCGCCCGCCCAGCCCCCACTCGTCCAGGTGCGCCATGTCGCGCGGCGCCCGCCACCGGGCTGCCACGAAGCCCATCGCGCTGACCAGCAGGAAGAGGAGGGTGAAGATGATGATTTCGGTCAGGTGGTCGCGCCACATCATTGGTCACCCCGCTTCTTCGTCATCTGGTAGACGAGCGTGGTGGTGGCCACGCCGAGGATGATCCAGGCCAACTGCAGCCAGTAGAAGCGCGGGAACCCGAAGATCCGGGGTGAGTCGGCGTTGAACAGGGCCGGGATCAACGGCACCACGATCGGTATGAAGAGCAACCAGTTCCAGGGGCTACGGTCCTTCGCCCTGGGCCGCGCCGTGCTCGGCGCCTCCGGTTCGGGTGCTGCCATGTGACACACCTCCGGGAAGTCGTGACTAGCCAGGTAACGGCCGGAGGTTACGGCCATGTGAGACAGGTCACGTTCACCCGAGTGATATCGATGCGCCGAGCGGCCCCCCGCCTGCGCCGAACGGCGGAGGCGGGCGGCCGCCGATGTCAGAGGTCGGCCAGGTGGGCGGTGTCGTTGACCGAGCGGACCGCGACGCCACCGTCGGGGTACAGGTCCAGCACCGAGACGCCCGCGGTGTCCAGGTAGAGCCGGTGCAGGAAGGCGTCGGCGGCCGCGAGGGCGTCGCGCAGCACCAGCTTGATCGGCGAGACGTGGGAGACCACCACGACGGTCTCCCCCGGGTACGCGCTACGCAGCCGCTCCACCGCCCGGCCGGTCCGCTCGGCGACCGCGACGAACGACTCGCCCTCCGGCGGGGCGACCCGGATCGAGGCGAGCCAGGCGTCCAACTCCCCCGCCCAGCCGTCGCGTACCTCGGCGAAGGTCCGCCCCTCCCAGACCCCGAAGTCGCACTCGATCAGGTCATCGTCGGGGCGTACCGGGGGATTGCCGACGGCCGCGGCGATCGCCTCGGCGGTGGCCGTACACCGGGACAGGGGTGAGCTGACCACGGCGGCGACGGACGGCGCGAGGGCGGCCACCCGGGCGGCGGTGGCCCGGGCCTGGGCCCGGCCCCGGTCGGTCAGCGGAACGTCGACGCGGCCGGAGTAGCGCTTCTGCCCGGTCCGCTCGGTCTCGCCGTGCCGGACCAGGATCAACCGGGTCGCGCTCTCGGTGGGGCGCGGCTCCCAGGAGGCCGGCGTGGTGGCCGGATCGGTGCCGGTGGCCCGGGCGGTGGCGGCCCGGTCGGCCACCTCGCGGGCCGCGGCCCGGGCGGCCGAGTCGGGGGCGGCCACCTCGCGCGGCGGCTCCACGATCCGCGGCGACTCGACGGCCGGCCGGGCCGGCGCCAGGCCGGCGGCGGCGTCCATCGCCGCGTTGGCCAGGGCGTCCGCGTGCTGGTTGCGCTCCCGGGGCACCCAGCTGAACCGTACGCTGGCGAACCGCCCGACCAGGCCGGCGGCCTGCGCGACGAGCGGCCGCAGCCCCGGGTGCTTGATCTGCCAACGGCCGCACATCTGCTCGACCACCAGCTTGGAGTCCAGCCGCGCCTCGACCTCGGCCGCGCCCAGCTCGGCGGCGGCCTCCAGCCCGGCGATCAGGCCCCGGTACTCGGCGACGTTGTTGGTGGCCGTGCCGATCGCCTCGGACCGTTCGGCCAGCACCTCGCCGGTCTCCGGATCGCGGACCACCGCGCCGTAGCCGGCCGGCCCGGGGTTGCCCCGCGACCCGCCGTCGGCCTCGACCACCACCGCGCGCGCCGCCACGACGGCTACAGCCCCGACTCGCTGGTACGGACCATGATCCGCCGGCACTCCTCGCAGCGCACCACCTCGTCCGGATCGGTCTTGCGGATCCGGGCCAGGTCGGCGCCGGAGAGTTCCAGCCGGCAGCCGCCGCAGCGGGCGGCGGTGAGCAGCGCGGCGCCGAGCCCGGTGTCCTCGCGGATCCGGTCGTAGAGGGCGACCAGGTCGGCCGGGAGGTCGTTGGCGAGCGGCTGCCGTGCGCTCCGCTTGAACTCCTCCTCCTTGGCGATCTCGGCCAGGCTCTCGTCGCGGCGCTGCTCGGTGACGGCCCGCCGGTCCCGGGCCTCGGCGAGGCGGCGCTCGACGCCGTCGAGCACACCCTGTGCGGTCTCCCGCTGCTCCATCAGCTCCAGCTCGGCGTCCTCCAGGTCACCCTGCCGGCGGTTGAGCGAGACCAGCTCGTGCTGGATCGCCTCCAGCTCCCGGGCCGGGCCGGTACCGGCGGCGAGCCGCGCCTCGTCCTTGCTCTTGCGGGCGCGAACCTGGTCGACGTCCTTCTCCATCCGGGCGATGTCCCGGTCCAGGTCGTCGACCGTCACCTGGGCGCGAACCCGCTCGTCCTCCAACGCGGAGAGCTCCCGGGCGAGCGCCTCCAGCTCGGCCCGCTCAGGCAGCGACCGGCGGCGGTGGGCGAGCTGGGCGAGAGTGGTGTCGATCGCCTGCAGGTCGAGCAGGCGGCGCTGCACCTTCGGGTCAGCCTTCACGGTCGGGCTCCTTGTCGTCCGGTCGGGGTGCGGCGGCGTGCACGGTCCACGGGTCGGTGTCCAGGTCGGACACCACGGTCTCGACGCCCAACTCGTCCCGCAGGTGGGCGGCCAGGTCGTCCAGCCAGGGTCGTTCGGTCGCCCAGTGGGCGGCGTCGAGCAGGGCCGGGCCACCGGCGGCGAGGTGCTCACCGGCGGGGTGGTGACGCAGATCGGCGGTGAGGAAGGCGTCCACCCCGGCGGCGGTCGCCCCGGCGAGGAAACTGTCCCCCGAGCCACCACTGACCGCGAGGGTACGAACCATACGCCCGGGATCCCCGGCGGCGCGAACTCCCCAGGCGGTGGCGGGGAGCACCGCGGCGGCGTGCCGGGCCAGCTCGGCGAGGGTCATCGCCGTGGGCAGCTCGCCGATCCGGCCGATGCCCCGCCCGGGGCCGTCGGCCGGCGACCCGGGGCGCGGCCGGTGCAGCGGGCGCAGCCCGGTCAGCCCGAAGCGGGCCGCGAGGGCGTCGGAGACGCCCGGGTCGGCCACGTCGGCGTTGGTGTGGGCCACGTACAGCGCGACGTCCGACTTGATCAACCGGTGGACGATCCGCCCCTTGTAGGTGGTGGCGGCGACCGAGGAGACCCCGCGTAGCAGCAGCGGGTGGTGCGCGACGATCATGTCGGCCCCGGCGGCGAGCGCCTCGTCCACCGTCTCGGGCACCACGTCGACCACGCAGGCGATCCGGCGTACCGGGTTCGTGGGCTCGCCGAGTACCAGGCCGACCCGGTCCCATTCCTCGGCCCAGCCGGGCGGGTAGCGGCGGTCCAGCGCGGCCACCACGTCGGCGACCGTGGGCGGGGATCCGGTTGTGCTCACGGCCGGCCAGCTTACCGGCGTCTGGGCCCGGTCAGGGCCGTACCCGGGTGCTCAGCCGACCGGGGCGGCCGGGCGCGGCGCGCCGCGCAGCGCCGCGAGGCCGACCGACCAGGGGAAGGCGTCCAGGTGCCGCTCGCCGGTGCCCGGCGGATGCAGCGGTACGACTTGGTCGCCGAAGACCACCCGTATCCCCCACTCGCGCAGCCGGGCCAGGCTGGCGCGGAACGCCGGGTGCGCGGCCATCGCCGAGTTGGTGTACGGGACAGCCGCGATCGGCACCCCGAGGCCCTGCGCCTCGACCAGCAGCCCCAGGGCGAGCGTGTCGGCGATACCGACCGCCCACTTGTTGATCGTGTTGACCGTCGCCGGGCAGACCAGCATCGCGTCCGCCGGCGGCAGCACGTCCGGGTCGCCCGGGTTCTTGTAGTGGGTGCGTACCGGGTGATCGGTCTGGCTGGCCAGCGCCGTCCGGTCGACGAACTTCGCGCCGTCCGGCGTGGTGACCACGCAGACGTCCCAGCCGTCCTGCTGGGCGAGGTCGACCAGCCGGCCGACGTGACCGGCCAGCGGCGAACCGCAGGCGACGACATAGAGCACCCGCTGGTGCCCGGAACTGGGGTGCGGACCGTTCATCAGTTCATACTCCGACTCCCATGTGCTCAGCCAACTCCGCAATCGGCGGAGGCGGTGCACCCCGTGTACGACGGAGGATATCGGACATCACCTCGTGGGCAATCGGCCGGCAACGGATTTCGGACGGCGCGAGCCGGTCGCCGCGCAGCAGCATGTCCCCCGCGTTCGCGACGTCGCCGATCTGCGCGTAGCCGCGGGCGATGTCGAGCAGGTGATGCGCGCGCCGCTCGGGCAGCAGGGCGTTGAACGCGGGCTCGGAGATGCCGTGGTGGATCTCCACCGCCCGGCCGCCGTCGCCCAGTTCCACCGCCGCGGCGGCGCGGTGCAGCTCCAGATTGGTCGGGCCGAAGGAGGTCCAGTAGTGATTGTGGTCCCCACCGACCAGGGTGGCCGCCTCCTGGGCGCCGGTGAGCAGGTCGTCCACAGTGGCGGAGTCGCCGATCCGGGCGGCGGCCATCGCGCCCTGGAGCAGCAGCATGCCGTAGACGGAGAGCCGGTCTGCGGTGGCCTCGTTGCCGCCGCCGGGTGCGAGCCGGTTGGCGATGTTCACGTTGAGTTCGAGCGCGGGGCGGGCCCGGCCCATCGCGACCAGCGCGTTGCAGACCCGGGTGGTGGCGACGCCGGCCAGCAGCTGGTCGTCGGCCCGCTGGGCGACCGCCATCGAGCGGTCGGCGGCCAGCCAGGCCAGGTCGCACTCGCCCAGCTTGCGCAGCACGGACGAGGCGATCTGATAGACCTGCGCGAGCAGGTGGGCCGCCTCCAGGGCCTGGTCTCCGCCGTAACCGGCGTCGGCGGCCTGGGCGTCGCGCAGCAGCTTCGGCAGCGCGCGGGTGAGCATGCCGTAGCGGCCGTACTGGTAGGTGAGCCAGGCGTGGTTGACCGCCTTGCGCATGTCGCTCAGCGGCGGTGGGTAGGGCCGCGCGTCGAAGTACGCGCTCATCGAGTCGTACCGCTCCAGCGCGGCCCGGATCTCCTCGACCTCGATCTGGTCGATGCAGTTGAGGGCGTCGGTACGCCGCTCCGGGTCCTTGCCGAGCAGCAGTTGCACGTCTACCTGGAGGATGTCGGCGATCTCGTAGAGGACGGAGAACTTGTCCAGCCGCCGCACCCCGCGCTCGACCTTGTCGACCCAGCTCTTGGACTTGCCGAGCCGGTCGGCGAAGACCTGCTGGGACATCTTGCGGCGGGTGCGCCAGTATGCCACCCGGCGGCCTATGGGCAGTTCGTCCATCTCGCAATCCCTCCCCCTCGCGCCAGTACGGCTGCTCTCCCGGGCGGGCCGCCGCAACGGCCCCTCGGTCTTGCGGAACCCTCTGGTCGCACAGTCTGTACGTCAGCCGTACGGCCAGCCCTCGTAGTTTCCGTGCAAGTTGCATCAGCCGTTCGTCAGGTCAACGAGCGCGGGTTACGGCAGTGACGGCGTTCGACGTGTGACGTGATCAGCGTCCGGTCAGGGCGAGAGGGGATGGCGCAGATGTGGGGGAATGTCGCACCACGCGTGGCTCGCCTGTCGCCACTGGAGCGGGTCCGGCTGCGCCGGGTCGCCGTCCGGTACGCCGTCCACGGCTGGGCGGTGACGCCCGGGGCCTGCCTGGCCAACCGCCGCTTCGTTTGCGGCCGGGCCGGCTGTCCCACGGTCGGCTGCCATCCGGCCCTGGAGGACTGGGAACGCGCGGCGAGCGCCGACCCGGCGCGGGTGGCCACCTGGTGGCGCAATCGCCCGCACGGGGTGCTGCTGCCCACCGGGCGCTCGTTCGACGTGCTGGAGGTCGCCGCCAACCTCGGCCGGCACGTGCTGGCCACGGTGGCGGCCCACCCGGCCGGCATCGGCGTACGCGGGCCGGTCCTGGTCACCCCGGCCGGCCACTGGATGTTCCTGGTCCGCCGGGGCGACCCGCTCCGGCCGGAGTTGGAGCACTGCTTCCACGTGGTCAGGCACGGCCCCGGCTCGTGGATCCCGGCGCCGCCGACCCGGCTGCCGGACGGGGCGGTGCGCTGGGCGGTGGCCCCCGAGCAGGCCCGCTGGCAGTTGCCTGACTCATACCTGGTGCAGAACGCGCTGATCGAGGCGCTGCGGGCGGCCGGCGTCACGCTCACCTCGGACCTGCTGCCGGGTCAGCTTCCCCTCCCCCGCCGCGGCTGCTGACCGACGGTAGCGTCCTCTCCGGTGCCGAGGTCGTTGAACCCGGTGACGGCGCGTTCGCGCCAGAACCGGGGGTTGAGCATGTCCACGGATGACGCGGCCCGCCACACCGGCGGCACGGAACCATCACGACACCACCGCCGCCCGTACCGCTGGGGCGGGACCCGGCCCTGGGGCACCCGCCCCGGCCGCCCCCGGCCCACCGGCTCCCGCCCCAACACCACCTACCGCCCCCTCCGCTGACACCCTTCGGCGTTGATCATGAAGTGGTTGCCCGCCCGACCGGCGCGTCGCGCAACCACTTCATGATCAACCTGGTGGGGGCGGGGCCAGGGGGAGAGTGCGGGAGTGGAGGAGGCCGGCGCCGTCGGTGACCACGGCGTGGCGGTAGTCGCGGAGCTGGTCGAGCCAGGTGATGCCGGCGGGGCCCATCGCGACGGCGGCGGTGGCGTACGCGTCGGCCACGCCGAGATCCGGGCCGACCACGGTGACCGAGCGCAGCCCTTGGGCCGGGACACCCCGGCGCGGGTCGACCACGTGGTGGCCGCGCTCGTACACGCCGGAGGTGGCGATCGCCAGGTCGGTGCCGGCCAGCACCAGGCAGGTGGCCGCCGGGTCCCACGGGTGGCGCACCCCGATCCGCCACTCCTCGCCGGTGGCCGACCGGCCGCGTATCCGGACGTCACCGCCGGCGTTCAGGCAGTGGTTGGGGGCCCCGGACTCGACCAGCCGGTCCGAGGCGACCTGCGCCGACCAGCCCTTCACGTAACCGGACGGATCCAGCCGCCCGGTGGCGTACGCGTCGAAGAAGCCGTCCGTCTCCCGCCACAGGTCGGCGCAGCGGTCCAGCACCGCCCGCAGGTCGGCCGAGGCCTCGGCGAGCGGCAGCTCACCCCGGTCGAACCGGCACAGCTCGCTGTCCTCCCGGTAGGTGCTGAACCGCGCGTCGACCTCGCGGAGCCAGCCGAAGGTCTGCTCGGCCAGCTCGTGCAGGGTCGCGACGGGCAGGTCGTCGGCCAGGTCGAGGCTGATCGCCGTACCCATGATGTGCTCGACGCGGCGCAGGCCGGGCCGGACGCTGTCGGACGCCATCCGGGTCAGGCCCGGTCGATCGCGGCCTGCAACGACTGCCGGTAGGCGTCGCTGGTGTACGTGGCCCCGGAGACGGTGTTGAGGTTGGCGCTCTGCTTGGCGACCACCGCGCCGGAGGTGCCGCTGTAGCTGGCCTGCACGTCGTCGCTGCGCAGGCCGGACTGCCCGCCCTGCGGCATGCCGAGGGCGGCGGCGTCGACGATCCGGGTGCCGGTGAGGGTGATCCGCACCTGGAGCGATCCGTACCTGTAGCTGACCACCGGCCCGGTGACGCTACGGCTGGCGGGCTTCGGCGCGACCGTGGCCGGCTGGGCGGTGGTGCCGGGCTTCGGGCGCAGGGACCGGCTGGTGCCGGCCGTCGCGTTCGGTTTCGCCGAGGCGGCCCCGGTCCGCGCGTCGAGGGCGCCCGGCACGGCCGAGGTCGGGGCGAGCGCGCCCGGCGTGGCCGGGGTCGGGCCGGGAGCCGATGCACCGTCGAGGGCGGCGGGCGCCTCGACGCCAGGCCGGTCCTGGGCGACCTGGCTGGCAACCGGCGAGCCCTTGAGCACCACCAGCGCGGTGGTGCTGGCGGCCAGGCCGGTGATCGCGAGCAGTGCGCGACGCATGGGGCGGAGGACCTTTCTACAGCTCGAAGGTGGCGAGGTGGATCTGCCGTCGGGGGACCTTGGCCCGGCGCAGCACCCGGACGGCCTCGTCGACCAGCCCGCCCGGCCCGCAGAGGTAGACGTCGCGGCGGGTCAGGTCGGGCACCAGCCGGCGCAGCCCCTCCGGGCTCATCAACTGGCGCGGGCCGGGGTCGTTGCGAGAGCCGATCACGTACCACACCGAGGTGTGCCGGGCCCCGGCCAGCCAGTCCAGTTCCTGCTGCAGCAGCACGTCGGCCGGGGTCCGGGCGCGGTAGATGAGGGCGGCGCCGGGCGGCAGCTCCTCCAGCATGGCCCGCAACGGAGCGATGCCGCTGCCCCCGGCGATCAGCAGTGCCCGTTCCCTGGTCCGGTGCGCGGCGGTGAACGTGCCGGAGGGGCCTTCGGCCCAGGCCCGGGTGCCCGGCGTCAGGTCCCGCAGCTCGGCGGTGTGCGCGCCGACCACCTTGACGGTGAGCCGCAGCCAGTCGTTGTTGCCCGCCGCGGAGACCGAGAACGGGTGCGACTGCCACCAGCAGCCGGGGGTGAGGAAGCGCCAGCGGAAGTACTGCCCGCCGAGCAGGTCGATCTGGTTGACCCGGCGGCCGGTCAGGTAGATCGAGATGGTGTCCAGGCTCTCCGCCACCACCTCGGCGACCCGCAGCCGGTGCCGCAGGTTGAAGGCCAGCGGGGCGATCACCCGGCCCCAGATCAACGCGGCCACCACCAGCAGGTACGCGACGATCCAGCCGGTGTGCACCGGGCCGGGCTCGTAGAGCTGCGCGCCGTTGCTGAACTGGTGCCCGTAGCCGAGCAGCAGGGCGAGGTAGCTGGCCAGGTGCAGGTGGTGCCAGAGCTCGTAGGGCAGCCGCCGGCGGACCGCCCGGACCGCGGTGACGCCGACCGCGACCATGATCCCGGCGGCCACGAACGCGGAGAGCATGTCCTCGTAGCCGCTCAGCAGGGACCCGACCTCGCCGAGGATCGACGTGCGCTCCAGGCCCGCGTAGCCGACCACGAGCAGGGCGAGGTGCGCGAGGACCGCCACGAGCAGGGTGGCGCCGAGGTCCCGGTGCACCCGGGAGAGGCGCTCGCCGCCGAGCCAGCGTTCCAGCACGCCGAGCCGGCTCATCATCAGCACCTGGACCAGCAGCAGATAGCCGGCGACCAGACCGGTGACCCGGCCGGCGGCGGTGAGCAGGTCGGTGGTGCCGGTCAGCGAGCCGGCCGGGGTGTCCAGCCACCAGGGCAGCACCGCCGCGACCAGGCCGAGCCAGAAGAGCGCGGCCAGGGCCCACCGGCCGCCGGATCCGCGGCGCGGCAGCCCGGGTGGCGGGGGTACGGGGGCAGCCGGCCGGCCCTCGCCGGGGACCGGTGTCCAGGTGGGGTAGGTGTCCTGGTATGTCATGCGTCCAACTTCAGGGGGGTGATTTAAGCGTTGAGCATGTGTTTCGCGCCAGCACGCCCCCGTTGTCCGGTTCGATCAATCTGCGCCAATTGCCGTACACGGATCCGGCGAGCTTACGCCCGGAGAGGATGATGACAATCCCGTCGTGATCGTGGTCGGTGCCGCCACGATTTGCGGACGACCCGGGTGGCGAGCATGGCGATGTGATGTTTTCAGCCCCCTCGGCGCTATTCACGGCCTTCCGATTCTTCAAGCAAATTTAAGGCGCGGATAAGCCTGTGCTGAGGCGGTCCGGCGGGAAGGTCCTGCACCGCGTCGCGGTGTCCGACTCAATCGAAAGTAGTGGTAGCACCGGCGCGTGACCCGCCGCCGTTTCGGGTATGCCGCCGAACCGCTGAAGCCATGAGGGGAGCACCGCCATGCTCAGCAAAGAGGATCAGCGCAGGTTCGAACAGATCACCCGCCATCTGCGGGAGAGCGACCCGCAATTCTTCGCCCGGCTGGAGGATCGGGCACGGGCCCGCCGAGGCCGGTACCTGATGCTGTTGACGATCGTGCTGTGGGCCTCGCTGCCGGCGATGACCGTACTGGCCGGGCGGCTGGCCGGCGCGATCTGCGCCGTGGTGCTGCTGGCCAATGCCGGGTTGATGTGGCGGTTCCGGCGGCGCTGGATATGACCGCCCCGGCCGTCCCATTCGCGCCCGAACGCCGGGTGGCCGGGGTCAGCGCGCCGACACGTCCGGGTCCGTCGCCGGTCCACCGCCGAACTCCCGGTACGCCCGGCGCAGCCGCTCGACGAGGCCGGGGCCGCCGATCGCCGCCCCGGGTGGGGCCAGCTGACGCAGCAACAGCTCCGGCCGGATCGCCAGGGTGGGTGGCCGGTCGGGCAACGGCACCGGTGGCAGCCAGAACCGGTCCACCGCGTCGGCCAGCGAGGCCGGCGGCAGCCCACCGAGCACCCGCCCCGCGCCGGCGACCGGGGGTTCACCGGCTCCGGGCCCGTCGACCAGGTCCGGTCCATCCGTCGCCGCCGACCGTTCGGCCGGCACGGGCCGGATGCTCGGCGCCGCCGCCGGGGCGGGGCGGGTGCTCGGCGCGGCCGGGGCGGCGCCGCGCAGCGTACGCAGCCGGGCGAGCAGTTCGCCCCGGCTCCGGCCGCGCCAGTGCAGGAGTTGGAACGGGTCGGCGTCGAACGCCTCGGCGAGCAGGTAGAAGCTGGCCGCCAGATGTTTGCACGGGACCGCGAAGTCGGGGCAGCCGCAGTGCTGCGCCAGCTCGGCCACGTCGGCCGGGAAGAGCGGTGCGCCCGCCGCGGCGAACAGCTCTTCCAGTTCGGCCGGCAGGTCGCCGGCGAGCAGCCGGGCGCTGAAGAACGCCTGCCCGGCCAGGTCCGCCTCGATCCGCTCCCACACCTCGTCCGGGTACGCCGCCAAACCGATCCGCACCGGATACGGGGCGGGCCGGGAGCCCTGCACGCTGGCGGTCACTCGTCCGGGAGCGACGTCGAGCCGGAGCACCTGCCCCCGGCGCGCGTACGCCCGGCCCCGGGTGAGCCGGGTGCCGAGCGCGAAGGACTCCAGCACCTCCAGGAACCGCCGCGACCACCAGGAGCGCCCGATCGCGCCCCGGGTGCTGCGCGCCCGCAGGCCGCCCTCCACCCGGCGGGGCGGCCCGAACTCCGCGAACCGGGGGCGGTCGTCCGAAGTGCTCACTCCACCACCACCCCGGCCTCCAGCGCGAACAGCTCCCGCAGCGTCTCGGTGGAGAGTTCGGTGACCCACTGCTCGCCGCTGCCCACCACCCGCTGGGCCAGGCTGCGCTTCTCCGCGATCATCGCGGCCACTTTCTCCTCCACCGTGCCGGCGCACACGAACTTGCGTACCTGCACCCGGCGGCGCTGGCCGATGCGGAACGCCCGGTCGGTGGCCTGGTCCTCGACGGCCGGGTTCCACCAGCGGTCCACGTGCACCACGTGGTTCGCCGCGGTCAGGGTCAGCCCGGTGCCGCCGG
This sequence comes from Micromonospora sp. SL1-18, assembly GCF_047921505.1. Classification (NCBI taxonomy): domain Bacteria; kingdom Bacillati; phylum Actinomycetota; class Actinomycetes; order Micromonosporales; family Micromonosporaceae; genus Micromonospora; species Micromonospora sp. SL1-18. The sequence goes on from NZ_JBLROA010000005.1 coordinate 16,193, forward strand.
CCTTGAGCGACAGCACGAACAGCGGCGGGCCGTCGGGGGACTGGAACCGGGTCACCATGGCGTCCCGCTCGGCCTTGCCGACGCCGCCGTGCAGGTAGAGCACCTCCCGGCCGGTACGGGCGGACAGGTGACCGCGCAGCATCCCACCGAACTCGGCGTACTGGGTGAAGAGCAGGGCCTTCTCCCCCACCGCGAGCACCTCGTCGACGATCTCCTCGAGCCGTTCCAGCTTGCCGGAGCGGCCTGGCAGTGCCGAGCCGTCGTGCAGCAGTTGGGCCGGGTGGTTGCAGACCTGCTTGAGCCGGGTCATCGTGGCCAGCACCAGGCCTCGGCGTTCCATCCCGTCGCTGGACTCGATCTTCGCCATCATGTCGTCGACCACCACCCGATAGAGCGCGGCCTGCTCGGCGGTGAGGTTGCAGAGCACCTCCATCTCCAGTTTCTCGGGCAGGTCGGAGATGATCGACGCGTCCGTCTTGAGCCGGCGCAGCACAAACGGGCCGGTGACCCGGCGCAGCCGTTCGGCCACCTCGGCGTCCCCGTGCCGCTCGATCGGCTCGGCGAACTTCTTCCGGAACGTGGCGGCCGGGCCGAGCAGGCCGGGGTTGGCGAACTGCATGATCGACCAGAGGTCGGCGAGCCGGTTCTCCACCGGCGTACCGGTGATCGCGACCCGGTGCCGCGCGGGCAGCGACCGGACCGCCTCGGCCTGCCGGGTGGCGGCGTTCTTGATGGCCTGTGCCTCGTCCACCACCACCCGGTGCCAGTCGGTTCCGGCCAGGTCGGACGCGTCCCGGGCGGCCACCGAATAGGTGGTGAGGACCAGGTCCGCCGCGTGCACGGCCGCGGCGAACTCCGCGCCCCGGGCCCGTTCGGCCCCGTGGTGCACGTGTACGCGCAACTGCGGCGCGAACCGGGCCGCCTCCCGCTGCCAGTTGCCCACCAGCGACATCGGACAGACCAGCAGTGTCGGCCCGGCGTCCGGCGGATCCCCGGCGAGCAGGGCGAGCAGCTGCACGGTCTTGCCCAGCCCCATGTCGTCGGCGAGGATCCCACCCAGCCCGAGCGACTGGAGGAACGCCAGCCAGGCCAGCCCGCGCCGCTGGTACGGCCGCAGCATCCCGGCGAACCCGGGCGGCGGGTCGGCCGGGGTGAGCCGCCGCTCCGCCGCCCCGGCCAGCAGCTCGCCCAGCGCGCCGTCGGCGGTCACCTCCAGCACCGGCAGCTCGTCGGGGCGGTCGGCATCGGCCAGGCCCATCCGGAGCAGGTCGGCCACGGTCAGCTCACCGGCCGAGCGGAGCAGCCGCAGCCCCGCGGCGAGCCGCTGCGGGTCCAGCTCGACCCAGCGCCCCCGCAGCCGGACCAGTGGCGACTTCAGCTCGGCCAGCGAGGCCAGTTCCTCGGCGGTCAGCGGCTGGTCGCCGAGCGCCACCTCCCAGCGGTAGTCCACCAGGGCGTCCAGCCCGAGCCCGTTGGAGGCGGCGGCGACCGCACCCGGGGCGGTGCGGCTACGCGCCCGCAGCCGGGTGCCGAGGCGTGCCGAGGGCCGCCGCCACCAGGACGGCAACAGCACCCCGAAACCGGCCGCGTGCAGCACCGGCGCGCCCTCGCGGAGGAACCGGTGCGCGCCGTCCGCGTCCAGCTCCGTCCCCTCCGGCGTGGCGGTCCGCAGCGCGTCCTCCAGCTCCGGCCAGAGCCGGCTGGCCCGGCCCAGCTCGGCGAGGAGCGTCTCCTGCGGGTCCACCCCGCGCCCGGCGAGCGCGGGCGCCGGCCCCTGCCATACGTGCGCCGCGTCGACCACCAGGCCCGGCTCGTCGGCCGGTTGCAGGCCGAACTCGACCCGCCAGGAACCACCCTCGACCAGCTCGGCCACCGGATCGACGTCCGGCTCGACCAGCCGGAAGGCAGCTCGTACCGCGCCGCCGGCGGCGTCCCGCTGCCAGGCATCCAGCTCGGTGCGGAGCGTGTCCAGGGCGGCCGGCTCGGCGGTGAAGGCGCGCTCCGGCCCGGTGAGCGCGGCCAGCCAGCGTGGCACCGGCCCGCCCGGACGCATGCCGCGGTGCAGCGAGATGTCGGCCAGGGCGGCCCGGGCGGCCGCGTCGGTCAGCGCGTCCAGCGCCGCGGCGACGAGCTCCCCCGGCTCGGCAGCGGCCGACGCCGCTCGGGCCGCGCCCTCGCCGCCGGCCCGGGTGGCCGCGCGGTCGCCGCCGTCGCCGCCGCGCCGGTTGGCCGCATGGTCGTCATCGGCGGCTCGGGTGATCTGCCAGTCGACGGCGGCGCGGGCGGCCGGGGGCAGGGCGAGGGCCAGCGAGCGCGCCCAGGCCGCGTCCGTGCCGGTGAGCAGGGGCCGCCAGACCGCCAAGGCGGTCACCACGTCCGAGTCGCCCACCGGGCGCAGGTGGCGCCGCCTGGTGTCCGCCGCACCCCGCAGGGTCCGGCTCCGGCCCGCGGGAACGGTCGATCCGCGGGGTGGCACCGGGTCGGGCCCGGCGGCCGTGGGCCGGGCGGATCCGGGGGCCGTGTCGGCCACGCCGGGCAGGACCCGGCCACGGGCGACCAGGTCGGCGGCGAAGTCGGCCAGCTCGGCCAGGTGGCGAAGGCTCGCCCCCGCCCCGGCGGCTGTCGGCTCCAGCGCCCGGAGCAACGCGAACGCGGCGTCCGGCGGGTACGCGAGGGCGGGGACCCGCCACCCGGCGAGGGTGACCGGTCCCCGGACCGGCTCCCCGACCGCGGTCCGGACCAGTTCCGGCGAGTCGAGCGGCGAGCCGGCCCTGGTGGGCAGGGTGAGCAGCATGGACGCTGGCTCGGCGGCCGGGTCGCCGAGCGCGGCGGCGAGGCTGGCCTGGTCGGCGGCGAAGGGGTGCGGGCGCTCACGTGGGGCACGGCCGGGGCGTCGGGGGGCGCGGGGCGGCCGGGTGCTGTCCTCGGCCCAGACAGCGAGCCCGGCACCGGGCAGCCACAGCCCGTGGATGACCAGCACGCACTCTCCCTCGACGACGCTCGGCGCCAGGATAGGCGGCCCCGGGCGGCTACTGTCGACGGCGTGGTCGATCTGCTCGTGATCGGTGGCCTGGGGGTCGACATCCGCGCCCAGGTTCCCGCGCTTCCGCTGCCCGCCGCCGACTCGCTGACCGTACCCCCGGTCGAGCTGCGGATCGGCAGCACCGGCGCCGGCGTGGCGCTCGCCGCGCACGCCCTCGGCCTGCGGGTGGCGCTGGTCGACGTGCTGGGCGCCGATCCGGCCGGCGACGTGGTCCGGGCGGCGCTGGCCCGCACCTCGGTACGGACTGTGCTGGCCGACGCCCCGGCCGGCACCCGCCGGTCGGTGAACCTGGTCGACCCGGCCGGCAGCCGGATGTCCCTCTACGACCCGCGACCGTGGGCGGGCCCGGCGCCGTTCCCGGCGGCGGAGCTGACCGCGTTGGTGCGGGACGCGGCACACGTGCACGTGTCGATCATGGACTGGGCCCGGGACGCGCTGCCGGCGCTGCGCGCCGGTCTCGGCGCCGGCGTGGCTCTCTCCACCGACCTGCACGACTGGGACGGCGAGAACGACTACCACCGGCCCTTCGCCGAGGCGGCCGACCTGGTCTTCGTCAGCGGCGTCCGGCTCGGCGACCGGGCCGGGAAGGTGGCAGCCGGGCTGGCGCCACGGACGGTACTGGTGACCGGCGGGGCGGCCGGCGCGACCCTGCACGGGGTGGACGGCCCGCCGGCGCAAGTGCCCGCGGCGACCCCGCCCGCCCCGGTGGTGGACACCAACGGCGCGGGTGACGCCTTCGCGGCCGGTCTGATCGCCGCCCGGCTGCGCGGCGCCTCCCCACTCGACGCGGCCCGGTACGCGGCCCGGGTGGCCGCCGCCGCGTGCACCCACGACGGGATGGAGTATCCGCCCGGCCTGCTGCCCCGGGACTGACGCCGGCCTGCTGCCCGGGACTGACGCCGGTCAGAGCGCCCCGCGACTGACGCCGGTCAGAGCGCCCCGGTCTCGCCGTCGGTCAGCTCGCGGAGGATGTCGGCGTGCCCGGCGTGCCGGGCGGTCTCCTCGATCAGGTGGACCAGCACCCAGCGCAGCGACACCTCACCGAGCTGCGGGTGCGGCACCACGTGGTCCAGGTCGAACCGCGCGGCGATCGCCCGGGACCGGGCGCAGGCCGCCTCGTACACCGCCGTGAGGGTCTCGACGGTGTCGGCGGGGTCGAGGGTGAAGCTCGCCTCGGCCTCCGCCTCCGAGGTGATGTAGACGTCGCCCGGCTCGGGAGCGAACAGTCGGGCCAGCCAGTTCTGCTCCACCAGGGCCAGGTGTTTGAGCAGGCCGGCGAGGGTGGTGAGGGACGGCACCAAGCGTTGGCTCGCGTCCGCGTCGGAGAGGCCACGCACCTTGCGCAGCACGATGGCCCGGTGGAAGTCGAGGAACGATTCGAGTACGGCCCGCTCGTCGCCCGTGCGGGCAAGGACCGGACCGAGCGTGGGGTCGATCGTCACGTCCGCCATTCCCGGACCCTAGTCCGAGGACGGCCGGCCCGCTGCCCCGCTATCGGCTGCGGGCCGGCGATCTCGAGGGCAGGATGGGCGCATGGCTTCCACGGCGCAGATCCCCCTGGTGGGTGGCACGGCCGACGGCGAAACGGTCACCGTCGAGCTGGACAGCAACGGTCGTCCGCCGCTGACCCACCACCACCTCGGCGCGGAGGGGCTGGCCGAGGCACAGATCTACGAGCTGGAGTCGGACGACCACCGGGGCGGCCGGCCCTGGATCTACACCTGGCGCGGTCCGGCGGTCTGAACCGGCCTCAGTGGGGGACCTGCACCTCGGCGGCCCGGACCAGGGACCGCGACCGGATGCTGTCCAGCACGCCCCGGGTGACCTGGGAGGTGGCCCGCGCCTGGTCGCACGCCTCGGCCACCAGCCGGGCGGTCTCCTCGGCCCGCGCCTCCCGCTCGTCCCACAGCCGGTCCACCTCGGCCAGCAGCGGGCCCTCCACCTCGCGTTCCACCCCCCGCAGCGCCGGCACCCCGAGCCGCTGTGCCAGGTCGAAGACCTTGCCGGCGTACGGCAGGGGCAGGAACGGCGTACCGACCATGGCGGCGAAGATCAGGAAGTGCAGCCGCATGCCGACCGCCAGGTCGAAGTGGCGCATCAGGCCGAGAATCTGCCGGGGTGTGTAGTCGCCATTCAGGACCCGGCCCCGATCGGCGGTGGTCATGTGTGACATCACCCCGTGCGAGTGCCGGATGTCGTCGCGTTCCATCGGGACGAAGAGCACGTACGCGTCGATCCGGTGCACCAGGAAGTCGCCGATCTGGGCGAGCAGCCGGTGGTAGCCGTCGACGTCGAGGCGCTCCGCGGCCCGGCCCGGCTCGCGCACGCTCAGCCCGATCAGCCGTCTGCCCGCCGGGACGCCCTCCTCGCGCAACCAGCTTTCCGGGAAGTCGTCGGGTTCGAGCAGGAACGCGGGGTCGGCGGTGACGGTGATCGGGTTCAGCAGGCCGGCCTCCTCCAGCACCATCCGGGACTCCTGGTCCCGTACGGTCACCTCGGTCGCCCCGGCCAGGGTCTCCCGCACCATCCCGGTGTCCACGGTGTCGCTGAGCGGACCGACGCCGACCGCGTACGTGAGCAGCGGCAGCCCGCGTTCCTGGGCGACCCGGACAACCCGCAGGTAACGGCGGGCCTCGCGGTTGTAGAGGATGCCGCCGCCACCCAGGATGAGCAGGTCGAGGTCGGCCAGGATCAGCGACGAGTCGGCCCGGCTGACCCCCTCCCAGGGCACCGCTTCCACGTCCGGGTGGGCCAGCGCGGTGTGCGCCGGGTTCCGGGAGAAGACGATGATCCGGGCATTCGGTTCCAGGCGCCGCAGGTCGGACAGGAGACCGGTGAGGATCGCCTCGTCGCCGAGGTTGCGGCCGCCGTACGAACCGAGCACGCCGATGGTCAGTCCGGCGCCATCCGTCATCCGCTGCCCCTCCCCAGGTGCGTTCTGGGCCGGATTCCCGCTGCGCTGACGGACATACCTGGGGTAGCGGTCAGCCGCCCCCGCCGACCAGCCGGGAGACCAGGGCGGAAACCACCTGGTCGATGTCGAACCCGGCGTCGATCGAGGTGGTCAGCTGGTCGAGCAGAAGCCCGTCCACCGCGTAGTGCAGCAGGGACACCTCGAACGCGCCGCCGGGCAGCCCGGCCGCGACGTGGAAGGCGACGTTGTCGGCGTACCCGCGGCGGAGCACGTCGCCGAGGGCCTGACGTAGCTCGGGCCGTCGGGACGCCTCCAGCCGCAGCTCGAACAGCGCCCGGGTGAGGTCCGGCTCGCGGGTGGTCCGCTCGACGACGTAGCGCAGATATTCGGTCACCAGGGCGATGGACGGTTCGCGCCGGCCGAGGTCGGCCAGGACCGCCGCGTCGGGCGCCATCCGCTCGAAGATCCGCTCGGCGAGCGCGGCGAGCAGCGCGGCCCGGGACGGAAAGTAGTTGGAGGCGGTCCCGGTCGGCACGCCGGCCTCGGCGTCGACCGCCCGGTGGGTGAGCCCCCGCGGGCCGGACGCGGCGAGCACGCGGAGCCCGGCGTCGGCGAGAAGCTTGCGTCGTTCCGGATTCCTGGCCACGGAGAAACCCTAGCAATAACCACGACAGGTGTTGTAGATTCGATCTGACCACGACAGCCGTCGTGGTTTTGCCCGAACCTCGGAGCTGATTTGCGCAAGCTCGTGTACTACGTCGCCAGCACCCTCGACGGCTTCATCGCCGCCCCCGACGGGTCCTACGACTTCTTCCCGCTGGAGCCGGACGTGGTGGCCCACCTGGTCGCCGAATGGCCCCAGACCTTCCCCACGTTCGCCCATCCCCAGCTCGGCATCGAGTCGCCCACGGGCCGTTTCGACGCGCTGGTGATGGGGCGGGGCACCTACGACCCGGCGCTGAAAGCCGGCGTCACCAGCCCGTACGCCCACCTGAAGCAGTACGTCTTCTCCCGGTCGCTGCCGCCGTCCGACGATCCGCAGGTGGAGATCGTCGACAGCGACCCGGTGGCCTTCGTCCGGGGGCTCAAGCGGCAGCCGGGCGGGGACATCTGGCTCTGCGGTGGCGGGCAGCTCGCCGGCCAGCTCCTCGACGAGGTGGACGAACTGGTGGTCAAGCTGAACCCGATCGTGGTCGGCAGCGGCATCCCGCTGACCGACCGGGGCTTTGCCCCGCACCGGTTCACCCTGGTCGAGGCGCGTCCCTTCGACAGTGGGCTCGTCCTCCTCCGCTACACCGTCCCGGCCCGGTAATCGGATTGCCCCGGGCAGGCTCCTCGCCGCACGGTGGACCGGTGACGAGCGCGACGAAGAGCCGGATCCGCTGGAGCGACCTGCCGGGCCCGGTCCGGGCCGCGGTCGAGGAGATCCTCGGTGACCGGGTGGTGGAGGCCGTCTCGCAGCAGGGCGGCTTCTCCCCCGGCACCGCCGACCGGGTACGCACCGCCGGCGGCCGGCGAGCCTTCGTCAAGGCGGTCAGCCCGGCGCAGAACGACCGCAGCCCCCGGCTGCACCGCACGGAGGCGCTGATCGCCGCCGCGCTGCCGCCGACCGTGCCCGCACCCCGGCTGCTCGGCAGCTACGACGACGGTGACTGGGTGGCGCTGGTCTTCACCGACGTCGAGGGCCGGCACCCGGTGACCCCCTGGGACGCCGGCGAGCTGACCGCCGTGCTGTCCACCCTGGAGACGATGGCCGACGCGCTCACGCCGGCGTCGATCGCGGCGGCGCCCACGGCGGCCGAGCAGCTCGCCGCGGACTTCGCCGGCTGGCGGCGGATCGCCGCGGACCCGCCGGCCGACCTGGACCCGTGGGCCCGGACCCGGCTGCCCGAGCTGCGCGCCGCCGCCGACCGGGGCCTGGCAGCACTGGCCGGCGCGACACTGTGCCACCTGGATATCCGCGCCGACAACCTGCTGATCGGCCCGGACGGCACGGTCAGCGTGGTGGACTGGCCGTGGGCCTGCCGGGGGCCCGCCTGGCTGGACAGCCTGATGATCCTGGTCAACGTCCAGGTGTACGGCGGGCACGACCCCGAGGCGCTGCTGCGCGACCTGCCGCTCGCCGCCGGGGTGGACCCGGCCGACCTGACCGGCGTGCTGGCCGGGTTCACCGGGTTCTTCCTCGACGGATCCCGCCTCCCGGCACCGCCCGGCATCCCCACCGTACGGGCGTTCCAGCGCACCCAGGGCGACGCCCTGCTGCGCTGGCTCGTCCGCCGGCTCCCCTGACCACCCGCTACGGGATCACGATCGTTGGCGGCCCAGCTGCTGTCTTCCCGGACAATTTTCGTCAGGCCCGACGGGGGCATCAGGCCGGTGCGCGGACCTCGTGGGTGAGGAACGGCAGGGCGGCGGCGGGCAGCGCCGGTGACGCGACGACGTCGTAGTGGGTCAGCCCGGGCAGCACGGCCAGCCGGGACGCCGGGCGGTCGGCGCCGTCCGGGCCGGGGTCCCGGTGCCCGCCGCCGAGCAGCCCGAAGAACTCCGCCATGTGGCTGACCGGGATCGAGTCGGCGTCGGCATAGACCAGCAGCACCGGCAGGGCGAGGGCCGCCACCTCGGCGGACCAGTCGTACTCGCGGCGTAGCAGCTCACCGGTCTTCGCCCAGAGTGCCGGCCAGTCCTGCGGGCGCGGCGCCACCCGCTCGTACAGCTCGTGGGGCGGGGTGCCGCGCATCTGCTCGGCCACCCGCTCGTCCTGGGCCGCCATCGCGGCCAGCACCTCCGGGTACCAGCCACCCTGCCGGAACGGGGTGGAGACCAGCACCAGGCGGCGGACCCGGTCAGGATGCTGGATCGCGGTACGCAGGGCCACCCCGCCGCCGAGCGAGTAGCCCAACACGTCGGCCTCGGGCAGGTCGAGGTGGCGCAGCAGCGCGTCGACATCGTCGGCCATCGACTCGTACCGCAGCGGGCGGTCGACGTCGGCGGTGCGGCCGTGGCCCTGGAGGTCGACCGCGATCACCTGCCGGCGGGCGGCGAGCGCGGGCAGGATCGGGGTGAACATCTCGGCCGACCCGTACCCGCCGTGCAGCAGCATCAGCGGCCGGCCGGGCCCGTGGACCTCGTACCAGAGACGTACCCCGTTGACGTCGGCGTAGCTCATATCCCTCCCGTCGCTCCGCGTACCCGTACAACGAGGACGGCGGCTCCTCGCGTCTTCGGGTGCGTTTGTTGTCGCGGGGCGACAACAAACGCACCCGAAGCTGTCGGGCCGGTGCTACTCGGCGACGTACCGGTGCAGCGGGCCCTCGTCGCTGTCGACGACGCCGTCCCGGCGCAGGCCGGCCTTCTCCAGCACGCGGACGGACGGCACGTTGGCCGGGTTCACCGTGGCGAAGACCTCCGTCACCCCGGGCACGGTGCGGGCGAAGGCGACGAGCGCCCGCGCGGCTTCAGTGGTGTAGCCCCGGCAGCGCCGGGACGGGACGACCCCGTAGCCGAACTCGACCGACCCGTCGGCGGGCGGCCAGAACAGGGGAAGTTTCAGGCCGATGGCACCGACCACCAGGCCGGTCTCCCGCTCGATCATCAGGCGGTGGCCGTGCGGCGCGTCGGGCTTCCGGCTGATCAGGCCGGCGATCATGCGGTCGCCCTCGGCGGGGAAGTCGGCCGCCCAGTGCGGCTGGCGTTCACCGGCGACGACGGCGGCGGCCTCCTCGGCCGGCCAGGGCCGCAGCACCAGCCGGTCGGTGGTCAGGTCGATGGAGGGAAGGACAGAAGACACGCGATTCTCCAAGGTCGTGGAGTGACCCGGGTCGCGGTCGGTCAGTCAGCGCGCGACCCGGAAAAGGGCATGGCAGAGGAAGCTCATGGCGTGCATGGCCTCATCTCCCCTGCGCCCACGACGGTCGCGTGTCCGCGCGACGGCACTCTAACCGATGATCCGGATACGCCGCGCCCCCGCTGCCTCGGGCCGCGGGCAGCGGGGGCGTGACGAGAGCCCGGTCAGCTGACGCCGGTGACGGCCTTGACCAGGTTGATGCCGAAGTAGACCACGAACGCGGCGGAGACCGCCCACATCAGCGGGTGGATCTGCCGGGCCTTGCCCTGCGCCACCCGGATCGCCACCCAGCTCACGAAGCCGGCGCCGATGCCGTTGGTGATCGAGTAGGTGAACGGCATGAGGGTCATGGTCAGGAACGCCGGGACCGCGATGCCCACGTCGGTGAAGTCGATGTCCTTAACCTGCCGGATCATCAGCGCGCCGACGACGACGAGAGCCGGGCCGGCGGCCTCGCTCGGCACCAGCGTCACCAGCGGGGTGAGCAGCAGCGCGCCGAGGAAGAGCACGCCGGTGACCACGCTGGTCAGGCCAGTACGCCCACCGTCCGCGATGCCCGAGGACGACTCGACGTACGTGGTGGCCGAGGAGGCGCTGCCCGCGCCACCGGCGACCGCGGCGACACCGTCGACGAAGAGCACCTTGCCCAGCCGGGGCATGTCGGTGCCGTCCGCGTTGGTCAGGCCGGCCTGCTTGGCCAGGCCGACGGTCGTGCCCATCACGTCGAAGAAGTCGGCGAGGACCAGGGTGAACACCAGCAGCAGGGCGGTCATCAGGCCGACGTGCGCGAACGCGCCGAACGACACGTTGCCGAGCAGGTGCAGGTCGGGTGCCTTGATCAGCGGGTCCGGCAGGGCCGGAATGTTGAGCCGCCACCCGCCCGGGTTGGGCTTGCCGTCGGGGAGGAAGGCCCCGCCGGGCTTGGCGAAGGCGTTGACGACCACCGCGAGGACGGTGGTGGCCACGATGCCGATCAGGACGCCGGCCTTCACCTTGCGGGCAACCAGGATGCCGGTCGCCAGCAGGCCGACCAGGAAGATCACCGTGGGCCAGCCGCGCAGGGTGCCGTCACCGCCGAGCTGCACCGGCACACCGGTGCCGGCCCGGACGAGACCGCCGTCGACGAAGCCGATCAGCGCGATGAACAGGCCGATACCGGCCGCGATGGCCGCCTTCAGCTCGGCCGGGATGGCCCGGAAGACGGCCTTCCGGAAGCCGGTCAGCACCAGCACGGTGATGATCAGACCCTCGATGACGACCAGGCCCATCGCCTCGGCCCAGGTCATCTGGGAGGCGACGGCGTACGCGACGAAGGCGTTGAGACCAAGCCCGGTCGCCACACCGAACGGCACCCGGCCGACGATCCCCATCATGATCGTCATTACCGCCGCGACCAGGGCGGTGACCCCGGCGACCGGCGCGAGGCCGAGCAGGTTGCCGTCCTTGTCCGGCGCGGTCCCGATGATCAGCGGGTTGAGCACGACGATGTACGCCATCGTCGCGAAGGTGGTGATTCCGGCGAGCACCTCGCGCTTGACCGTCGAGCCCCGGCGGGTGATCTCGAAGAAGCGGTCGAGGCGGTCGCGCTCGGCGGGTACCGCCGACTCGACCGGGGCAGCGGGTTCCTGCAGAGTCACGCTCATGGCGTGGACTTACTCCGTTCCGGGTTGGCCCGCCGGACGCACCGGTCGGGCGGTGGGGGTTGCAGTCGTCCCGATTCGGTTGGCCCGGAGAACGTCGGGACGGCTGGGCTCCACGGATCCCGTGAAGCACTACAAAGCCGCACCCCGATCGGGAAGCGACTTCGCGCCTTCACTTTAACCGCGGGTAACGGCGGATGAGCTGCCCCTACGCGTACGCCCCGAGGCGGGGTGGGCAAGGTCACGCCCGGGACCGGCCAGCACAGGGCCTGCCACCCGCTGGAGGGGGTGGCGCCTCCCCTACGTCCGTCCGGTACCGGCCAACGGGAATCGGCGCAGCACGGTCCAGGCATCGGCGGTGGTCTCGGTGAACAGCACCTCCCGGACCAGGAACTCCGACCGCAGGTGCCGGTTGGCGAGCGCGACGCGGCACTCCTCGCCTCGACCCACGAGGACTCCCCGCACCCCTCTTCGCATCGCCAGCACCCCGCCTAGCCGGCCCGCCCGCTCGGCCCGTCAACCGGGTGGGTGAGCGTCGCCACGATGTCACCGTTGTCCGGCACGCCGGTCCGCACCAACTCTTCGGCACCGTCGCGACGACGGACGCGTTAGTCGCGGAAGACAATCGGTACGCCGACTGCCCGGAATGGGTCGACGTCGTCCATGACCTGAACGTGCACGTGGGGCTGGGTCGAGTTCCCCGAGTTGCCGCACCGGCCCAGCGGCTGACCGGCGGCCACCAGCTCGCCCGGCCGCACCGCCACCGTGCCGCACCGCATGTGCGCCACCCACCAGGTACGGCCCGCCGTCGCCCAGTTCGAGGATCACGTGGTTACCGGCCAGCCCCCGAGCACCCTGCCGGGCCCTCGACGCCTGGGTCACCGCGTACGGTATTCGGGCCAGGGGCGAACGCCGGGCCACCAGGTCCGGCACGCCGTCCTGGGCCGACACGACCCGGCCGCCGGCGGGTGCGACGATCGGCTGGTCGAAGGCGTAGAACCGGTCCACCGGTTCGACCGACAGGAGGCTGCGCCAATCCCGCACCGGCGCCGTCCGTCCGCCGCGCACCGCGACGAAGTCGATGGCGTGGCTCGCGCCGAAGGCATGGGTGCCGTGACTCGGCACCCGACGGGCCGGACTGTTCTCGATGATCCAGGTCCCCTGGAACGGCAGCCGCAGCACCACTGGCCGCATCGATCCGGAGCGGTCACGACTCATCACGGGCTCCACCGATGTTCGGGCATGTCCCCCACGATGCCCGGCCCGGGCAACTCGCGTCGCTGCCCTGTCGCACCGGGCTTGCCCCGCCCCGAGCCCCGTCTGGGCTGGAGGAGCAGGTGCTCCATCCATCGCCTGTGACAACCGCGGTGGTGGTGGGCGCGGCAGGTTTCGAACCTGCGACCCCTCGCTTGTAAGGTCCGTGAGTCGCTGTATGGGCTAGTCCGGGCAGAGCCGCCAGCAGGATGCGGCACAGGTTATCGGCCTTCGCCGACCCCATGCGAACTGAGGCGAACGAGACGACGACTGAGACGGACCGGCCGGCGGCCGCCAGTGCTCAGGTGACGGCGCGCTGCTGCACCGGCTCGCCTTCGAGCTGCATCGGCGCACCGAGGAGCGGGACGAGGCACGCGACGAGAACCGGCGCATCAAGCGGGCCCTGCGCAGCTGGCAGTCGGCCGAGGCGGCACGCCGACTCGCTCGCTGACCCTCCCCTCGCGTACCACAGCGTCGGTGCGGTCGTCACCTTCCTGGCCACCATATCCGCTGGTCACGAGGGTTGCCACAGCAGGTCTGCCTCTGGTTTGCTACGAATTCTTCGAGTTCAGCGTGACTCCTGACAACGGATCAGGACGACGTGCGGGTCGGCTGGTGCCCGGCTTCGACGCCGGGGTGTCACATTGATGGACTTCTTGGTATCTCCATCTTGGTCGGCAGGTCCCGCAACCTCACTCGCTCCGGGAGGACTCGTGTCCCTACGCAGCGTCGTATCGTCGCTGGCTGCCTCCGTGTGCCTGCTGGCCGCGGGATTATCCGCCGTAGCGGAGCCCGCGCTGGCGGTATCCACCACCGCCGTTTTCAACAACCCGGTCGGCACGGCCGCGGAGAAGGCGGCGATCCAGACGCGGATCGTCGAGTTGATCGACGGGGCGCCGGCGGGCTCCCGGATCCGAATGGCGATGTTCTACGCGAGCGACGCCACCGTGCCCAACGCCCTGATCGCGGCGAAGAACCGGGGGGTGAACGTCCAGGTCATCTTCAACGACCACGACCCCGCCACGGCGCCGTACGCCTCCCTGGTGGCGGCGCTCGGCACCGATCTCAGCACGTCGTCGTGGATCATGTTCTGCCCGGCGGGTCGCGGTTGTGTCGGCGACCGGGTGCTGAGCGGCGTGGGGTCGATCAACCACAACAAGTTCTTCCTGTTCTCCAGCACCCAGGGCGCCGCCGACGTGGTGGTCCAGTCGACGGCCAACCTGCACACCGGCCGGGACGGATTCGGCGGGTGGAACGCCGCACTCGTGCTGGTGGGGAACACGGACATCTACAACGCCTACAGCGGCTACTTCGACGATCTCAAGGCTCGCGTGGTCGACAACAACTACTACGACACCGGGCGGCCCGCGGTGACCTCCGGCAACGCGAAGATCCACTTCTATCCGCGGCAGGAGAGCAACGGACAGCCGTACAACGACCCGCGTGAAGACACGATCATGACGGCGCTGAACAACGTCGCCTGCTTCGGCAACTCCGTGGTGGGCACCCAGGACGGCACCCATCGCACCATCATCCGGGTCAACCAGGCCATCTTCAGCCGCACCTACATCGCGTCGAAGCTGTGGGAGCTGGACAATGCGGGCTGCGACGTCGAGGTGGTGCAGCGGTACGACCCGGGCAGCGGCTCCGAAGTCACCGCGATGAAGAACCTCCTCGCCGCCACCAGCAGCGGCTACGGCGGGCCGGTCATCAAGTACTACTGCATTGGCGACAGCGTCTGGACCCACAGCAAGTACCTACAGGTCGAAGGCAACTACTACGGCGGCGCGGACCGGACGATCACCTGGGTCGGCAGTCACAACTTCAGCTACAACTCGCTCCGTCAGTCCGACGAGACGCTGCTGCAGCTCGAGGACGCCACCGTCTTCAGCGCCTTCCGGACCAACTTCCGCACCGTCCGCGACGCCCCGGGGATCAGGTCCGTCGCCAACGGCGGTACGGCGACCTGCCCCTGACGAAGCGGCCGGGCCGGCCGGACCACGTTCCCTGTTGGTCCGGCCGGCCTGGGCGGCCCGCAAAGCGGGCCGCGCCGGCCCGGCCGGCCACGAGCCCGTCTTCCGCCGCTGCCTCGAGCTCTGCGCTTGTATCAGGGGGGTGACACAAGTCGTGGAAGTGGCAGGAGATGGCGCGGCGAGGCGGTGGCGCTCCACGCCCAGGCCACCCCGACCGTCAATGCGTCGTCCTACGGTGCCCAGCCGAAGGAGCCCACGACATAGCGCGCCATACGCCAACACGAAAGAGTGGGCTGGCGTCGCCTGCGCCACCGTCGCCGGGCTGGCGTTCGTGTTCATCGCGCTCCAGATGTACTACGGCCATTGGATCCTGCAGGAACGTGGACTGGTCGCCACGGGCGACATCGTGGCAGTTTCTTACGGCAAGAGCGGTCCTGACGCAGCGGTTCGGTTCACCACCGCCGACGGAAAGACCGTCCAGGCCCACGTGTCCAACCCGGGCGATGAAACCGAGGTCAAGGTGGGCGCGCGGATGCAAATCCGGTACGACCCGAAGGACCCGACCGGCCGGGTGGAAGACGCGAACGGCGGCGCGGGCGCCTTTTGGTCGCTGGGTCTCGGCGGAGTCGCACTCCTGGTCGGCGCCGCCTATTTCGCCACCCGCGTCGCTTGAGTAACGGCGAGCCTGGCACCACAGCTCATCGAGGGCATCGCTGGACAGGTCGCCGGGCTGCTCAGGAAGGCGGATTGAGACGACAAAAACTGAGACGGGTAGGCCGCCGCTCATCCGGCGGCCGCTTCCCGTGCTGGTCAGGATGTGGGCGCGGCAGGTTTCGAACCTGCGACCCCTCGCTTGTAAGGCGAGTGCTCTCCCACTGAGCTACGCGCCCGGAACGCCCGTACGGCGGGCCGGAGGTTCCGGCAAGCTTACCTGCCGGCCTCCGGCCCGGTGCACCGGCGTGCCTGGGTGGGATCAGGCGGCGGTGACCTCGGTCAGGGCCTTGCGCCAGCCCTGCTGGTCCCGGGGCTCGCCGGGCATGTTCATCTCGGCGAACCGGACCACGCCGGCCTTGTCGATCACAAAGGTGCCCCGGTTGGCGATGCCCGCGACGTCGTTGAAGACGCCGTACGCCTGGGCCACCGCGCCGTGCGGCCAGAAGTCGGCCAGCATCGGGAACTGGTAGCCCTCCCGGTCGGCCCAGATCTTGTGGGCGTACGCCGAGTCGACGCTGACGGTCAGCACCTGGACGTTGTCGTTGACGTACTCGTCGAGGTTGTCCCGCACCTCGCACAGCTCACCCTGGCAGATGCCGGTGAACGCGAGCGGGTAGAACACCAGCAGCACGGCCCGCTTGCCGCGGAAGTCGGAGAGCCGGACCTCCTGGTTGTTCTGGTCCTTTAGGACGAAGTCCGGCGCCTCGGCGCCAACCTCGATGAGCATGCGTACTCCTTGGGTCGAGTCTGGAGACGATCAGCGTGCCACACCCGGCGACGTAGCGCCGCCGGGTGGCGTACGGCGGCTATTTCCTGGACTTCGAACCGCGCCGGAGCACGAGGCGGGCGCCGCTCCAGTCCCGGCCCGCGTTGACCGTGGAGGTCTGCTGGAGGCCGGCGGTCTGCCCGCTCTCCGCGACCTCGCTCGGCTCGACGTGGCCTTCCCGGCCGGCCTTGGGCGTCAGCAGCCAGACCACCCCGTTGTCGGCCAGCGGCCCGAGGGCGTCGACGAGGAGCTCGAAGAGGTCGCCGTCGCCATCGCGATACCAGACGAGAACCGCGTCGACGACTTCGTCGGTGTCCTCGTCCACCAGCTCCCCACAGCGGTCGGTCAGGGCGTCTCGGAGATCCTGGTCGACGTCATCGTCGTAGCCCATCTCCATGACGACCATCCCCGGTTCGATCCCGAACCGGTCCGCCAGGCTGCGTACCCCGTCGGCGGCCTGACCAGCGGTCGCGCTCACTGTCGCGTGCCTCCTCATCTCATCCCTGCTCGCGGCGTCGTTCGACGCCTTGCGCCAAGTCCACACAGTTGCGGCCCCCCGCGCAAGTGGCGCACCGGGTGGAACGGAATTTACCGTGCCAGCAACGTACGGGCACCCTGGGTAATGGCTTCCTCAGAGACCAGAACCTGACGCGCTGCCGGACCTAATGGTACAAAAGAGTCAAGCCCGGCCACTCTTCGTGCCGCGCCGACGTATCCGCCGTCCACCAGCGCGGCGATCACTCCCTCGCCCACCCCGCCCGACCGGCGGGTCTCGTCCACGACCAGCACCCGCCCGGTGGCCGACGCCTCCCGGACGATGTCGGCGACGGGTAGCGGGGCGAGCCAGCGCAGATCCACCACGCGGGTGCCGATGCCCTCGTCGGCGAGGGTGGCCGCGGCCCGCAGCGACATCCGTACCCCGTTACCGAAGGTGATGATCGTGACGTCCTCGGCCGAGCCGACCCCGTACACCCGGGCGCGGCCGATCGGCACGTGGCGCGCGGCCCACGCGCCCGGCTCGGCGTACTCGCCCAGCCACTCGCCGTCGCCGTCGGAGTAGAGGTCGCGGGTGTGGTAGAGGGCGATCGGCTCCAGGAATGCGCAGACGCTCCCGTCCACGGCCGCGGCGGCCAGGCA
Organism: Micromonospora sp. SL1-18; assembly: GCF_047921505.1. Lineage (NCBI taxonomy): Bacteria > Bacillati > Actinomycetota > Actinomycetes > Micromonosporales > Micromonosporaceae > Micromonospora > Micromonospora sp. SL1-18. The sequence continues at coordinate 33,478 of NZ_JBLROA010000005.1, forward strand.
GGTCCGGAGCATCGGCGCGGCGTCGTCCGGCCGTGCCGGCACCGCGATCACCAGCCCCGGCACGTCCCGGAGTACGGCCACCGAGTTGTCGTTGTGGAAGTGCCCGCCGAACCCTTCCTGGTACGCCAGCCCGGCCACCCGGACCACCAGCGGGTTGCGGAACGCCCCCCGGGAGAAGAACCGCATGGTCGCGGCCTCGCCCCTGAGCTGGTCCTCGGCGTTGTGCAGGTACGCCAGGTACTGGATCTCGGGCACCGGCAGCATCCCGGCGACGCCGGCGCCCAGCCCGAGCCCGAGAATCGAGGTCTCGTCGAGCAGCGTGTCGAAGACCCGGGCCGTCCCAAACCTGTCCCGCAGCCCCTTGGTCACCCCGTACACCCCGCCCTTGGCGGCGACGTCCTCGCCGAACACGGCCATCCCCGGATGGTCCAGCATCCCGTCGGCGAGCGCCGCGTTGATGCTCTGCGCCAGGGTCAGCGGCCCGGCCAGCTCCGGCGGCTTGCCCCCGAACACCTCGGCCCGGGCAGCCGCGTTCGGCCCCGCCGCGCGGCCCGCCGCGTCGGCCACCGCCTGGGAGATCCGGACCGGCCGGCGCGGGGCCAGCTCCGCCACCACCTCGGCCGGGGACGCCAGCTTCGGCTCGCCGAGCACCTCCTCGGCGATCCGGCGGACCTGCCAGCCGCGCTCGTCGTACCGGGCCAGCAGTTCCTCGCCGGTGGCGTAGCCGGCCGCCACCAGCAGCCGCGCCGTGGCCAGCAACGGGTCCCGCGCGAGGTCCGCGCCGATCTCGGCCGGGCTCCGGTACGCGGTCTCCGCGTCGGCCCCGGCGTGGCCCATCAGCCGTACGGTGCTCAGGTGCAGCACGGCCGGCCGCCGGTGCCGGCGCACCCAGGCCACCGCCTGCTCCGCCACCCGGTACGCCTCGACCGGATCGGTGCCGTCGGCGGCGAAGTACCGGATCCCGGGCTTGGCGCGCAGGGTCGCCTCGACCCAGCCCTGCGGCGAGCGCACGCTGATGCCGAGCCCGTTGTCCTCGCAGACGAACAGGACCGGGATACGCAGTCCGGTGTGGTCGTACCAGCCGGCGGTGTTGAACGCGGCCGTGGCGGTGGCGTGGTTGACCGATGCGTCCCCGAACGAGCAGACCACGATCGCGTCCGGCGGCCACGGCGAGCCGCTGCCCGCGTCGCCGCCGGCCTCGGGCACCGTCCCACCGGGCCGCCGGTCGCCGCCGACCCGGCGCAGCCGTTCCAGGGCGAGCCCCATACCCACCGCCCGGGGCAGGTGGGACGCGATGGTGGAGGTGGTCGGGATGACCGCGAGGTCAGCGCGGCCGAACACCTTGTGCCGGCCCCCGGCGATCGGCTCCCACGCCGAGGCGACCATGCCGCGCAGCACGTCCCGCGCCGCCTGCGCGTACCCGTCACCGGGGTCCGGCACGGGCAGGGCAGGCAGGGCAGGCACGCCGGCCTCGGCCGCGGCGGATGCCTCCGCGGCCACCCCAGCCTCGGCGGCACCGGCGGTCTCCCCGGCCACCCCGGCGTCGGCGGCGACACCCGCGGTCTCCTCGGCGTCAGCCTTGCCGGCCGGGTCCGGTGCCGGGTGGTCGGGGCCGGCGGCTTCCGCCCCGCCCCCGTCCTGCGCCTCGGGTTCGGTGTCGTCGGAATCGTCGGCGCCGGCCGCGCCGTCGTGCGAAGGCGCGGCCGGCCCTTCGCGGGGCGGCGCGGCCGGGAAGTCCTCCGCCGCCTGCGCGGCCCGGACGCAGTAGAAGGCCCCGGAGCGGTAGTGCAACAGGGCGGGATCGGTCGGCCGTAGCGCGGCGGCCACCGCGGCGTTGCCCTCATGGCCCGCCGAGCCGATCGTGTAGTAGCCCTCCCCGAAGCCGCGCAGCCACCGGCCGGCGAGGTCGAGCAGCCGGCTGGTCACCTGTGCGTCGAAGAGGGCCAGCGCCTGCGCCCCGGTCAGCGGCCCGCCGTCGGGCAGCGGCTCACCCAGGTCACGGCGCTGGGCAGGGCCGCCGATCGCGCCCAGAGCCGCCCGGAACCGGTCGTCGAGATCTTGCGGGGTGGTCACGTCGGACAGCATTACCGACGAAGGGGCACCTCGCCCACCCGGACACGTTCCGCCCCGCCGGGATCAGGCGTCCCCGCACTGCTCCGGGCAGCCGCCGTCGGAGACCTTCCAGACCAGCTCGCGCAGGGTGGCCAGCTCCGCGGTGGTGAGCCCGCCGAGGAGTCGGGAGTCCGACATCAGCCGGCCCACCCGGTCTCGTACGCGCCGGCCGGCGTCGGTCACCACGAGCGTCTTCTGCCGCCGATCGGCCGGGTCGACCCGCCGCTCCACCAGCCCGGCCTGCTCCAGCTTGTCGACCAGGGCGGTGACGTTGGACCGGTCGCAGCCCAACTGCTCGGCCAGGTCGCGGCCGGGCAGCGGCCGGTCGGGGTCGAGCTCGTACAGGGCCCGGGCGGCGGCCGGGGTGAGCCCCAGGGCGGCGATCTCCTCGTCCTGGTAGTGCCGCATCGCGGAGGCGATGTGCAGGATCCGGCGCACGGTGTCCCCCGCCAGGCCGGAACGGCCGCCCTCGGCGGGGCCAGCGGTGGGAACGGAGGACTGCGCCATACCTCACATCGTACTTGCCAGCCAATAATGGAGGTGCTCAACTATTGACCGGCTCACGCAAATCGCGTCGAGCGCCGAAACTGGAGGCGCACCATGTCCGAATTCTCCGTCCTGGCCCTCTCCGGCAGCCTGCGCGAGGCGTCGTTCAACACCGCCCTCGTTCGCGCGGCGCAGCGGCTCGCCCCGGCCGGCATGACCATCGACCAGTACGCCGGCCTCGGCGCCATCCCGCCGTTCAACGAGGACGTCGGGCCGACCCCGCCGGCCGCCGTAGTGGACCTGCGGGAGCGGATCGCCACCGCGGACGCCCTGCTCATCGCCACTCCCGAGTACAACTACGGGGTTCCCGGCGTACTCAAGAACGCGCTCGACTGGGCCTCCCGGCCGAGCTTCCCGATCACCTCGTGGGTCTCCCCGCTCGCTCACAAGCCGATCGCCATCGTCGGCGCCGCCCCGACCGGGATGGGCACCGTCCGCGCCCAGCTCCAGCTCCGCCAGCTCTTCCTCTGGACCGACTCCGCCGTGGTCACCAAGCCCGAGATCATCGTGACCAACGCGCACGAGAAGCTCACCCAGGACGGCGGCGTCAAGGACGAGACCACCGAGACCCTCCTCCGCACCCTCCTCGACGCCCTGGCCACCAAGATCCGCGTCACCCAGCTGGCCGTCGCCACCGCCTGATCCCGGGACCCACGCCGTTGATCATGAAGTTTGTTGCTCCGGCACGTGATGAAGTCGGAGCAGCAACTTCATGATCAACCGGGGCAGGGCGGGTCGGGGGTGCGGGCGTCAGGCCGGGAGGAAGGAGAGGCGGACCTGGCGGGTCGGGTTGTCACCGTTGGTGTCGACCAGGCAGAGGGACTGCCAGGTACCCAGCGCCAGCCGCCCGTCGAGCACCGGCAGGGTCGCGTACGGGGGGACGAACGCGGGCAGCACGTGGTCCCGGCCGTGCCCGGGTGAGCCGTGCCGGTGCCGCCAGCGGTCGTCGGCGGGGAGCAGGTCGTCGAGCGCGTGCAGCAGATCGGTGTCGGAGCCGGAGCCGGTCTCGATGATCGCCAGGCCGGCGGTGGCGTGCGGCACGAAGACGTGCAGCAGGCCGTCACCCTGCCCGGAGACGAACTGCTCGGCCTCGGCGGTGATGTCCCGGACGGCCGGCCGGGCCCCGGTCTGGACGGTGATCACATCGGTGCGCACACCCGAATTCTGGCCCGGCCGGCACCCGCTGTCAGCCCACGGCTCGATCCCGCGATGTTACTGGCCGGTACATGTGTTCAGCGTCGCGTCTGGGGCAGGGAGGCGTGACGAGACAAGCCACGAGGGGGCAGGATGGCGCTAGAGACCTATCCCACACAGAACCGAGGGAACGCCTGTGGCTACGGAACGCAAGCGCCCGGTGATCACCGCTGGTCTGCCGAGCCAGCTTCCGGACATCGACCCTGAAGAGACCAGCGAATGGGTCGAGTCGCTCGACGGTGTCATCGACGAACGCGGGACAAAACGTGCCCGCTACGTCATGTTGAGCCTGCTGGAGCGGGCCCGCGAGCGCCAGGTCGGGGTGCCGTCCCTGACCACCACCGACTACATCAACACCATCCCGCCGGAGCGCGAGCCGTGGTTCCCGGGTGACGAGCACATCGAGCGGCGGATCCGGGCGTACATCCGGTGGAACGCCGCCATGCTGGTGCACCGGGCGCAGCGCCCGGAGATCGGCGTGGGCGGCCACATCTCCACCTTCGCCAGCTCCGCGTCGCTCTACGAGGTGGGCTTCAACCACTTCTTCCGGGGCAAGGACCACCCGGGCGGTGGCGACCACATCTTCTACCAGGGCCATGCCTCCCCCGGCATGTACGCGCGGGCCTTCATGGAGGGCCGGCTCAGCGAGGACCAGCTCGACGGCTTCCGCCAGGAGCTGTCGCACCCGGGCGGTGGGCTGCCGTCATACCCGCACCCGCGGCTGATGCCGGACTTCTGGGAGTTCCCCACCGTCTCGATGGGTCTCGGGCCGATCAACGCGGTCTACCAGGCCCGGTTCAACCGCTACCTGCACCACCGGGGCATCAAGGACACCTCGCAGCAGCACGTCTGGGCGTTCCTCGGTGACGGCGAGATGGACGAGGTGGAGTCGCTCGGCGCGATCGGCGTGGCTGCCCGCGAGGAGCTGGACAACCTCACCTTCGTGATCAACTGCAACCTGCAGCGGCTGGACGGTCCGGTCCGGGGCAACGGCAAGGTCATGCAGGAGCTGGAGGCCTTCTTCCGGGGCGCCGGCTGGAACGTGATCAAGGTGGTCTGGGGCCGGGAGTGGGACCCGCTGCTCGCGGCGGACACCGACGGCGCCCTGGTCAACCTGATGAACACGACGCCCGACGGCGACTACCAGACCTACAAGGCGGAGTCCGGCGCGTACGTCCGGGAGCACTTCTTCGGCCGCGACCCGCGGACCCGCAAGATGGTCGAGCACCTCAGCGACGACGAGATCTGGAACCTCAAGCGGGGTGGCCACGACTACCACAAGCTCTACGCGGCGTACAAGGCGGCGATGGAGCACACCGGCCAGCCGACGGTGATCCTGGCCAAGACCATCAAGGGCTGGACGCTGGGCTCGCACTTCGAGGCCCGCAACGCCACGCACCAGATGAAGAAGCTGACGCTGGAGGATTTGAAGCTCTTCCGCGACCGGCTCTACCTGGACATCCCGGACAAGCAGCTGGAGGACAACCCCTACCTCCCGCCGTACTACCGCCCGGGTGCGAAGTCCGACGAGATCGAGTACCTGCACGAGCGGCGGAAGCAGCTCGGCGGCTACCTGCCGACCCGGCGGCCCAACGGCAAGGCCCTGCAGATCCCGGGCAGCGAGCGCTTCTCCGACGTCAAGCGCGGCTCGGGCAAGCAGAAGGTGGCCACCACGATGGCCTTCGTCCGCCTGCTCAAGGACGTGATGAAGGACAAGGAGTTCGGCAAGCGCTGGGTGCCGATCATCCCGGACGAGGCCCGTACCTTCGGCATGGACTCGCTCTTCCCGACCGCGAAGATCTACTCGCCGCACGGCCAGCGGTACACCTCTGTGGACCGGGATCTGTTCCTGTCCTACAAGGAGGCCACCGGCGGCCAGATCCTGCACGAGGGGATCAACGAGGCCGGCTCGGTCGCCTCGTTCACCGCGGCCGGCTCGTCGTACGCCACGCATGGCGAGCCGATGATCCCGATGTACATCTTCTACTCGATGTTCGGGTTCCAGCGGACCGCCGACGGGCTGTGGGCGGCGGCCGACCAGATGGCGCGGGGCTTCCTGCTCGGCGCGACCGCCGGCCGGACCACGCTCAACGGTGAGGGCCTCCAGCACGAGGACGGCCACTCGCTGCTGATCGCCGCCACCAACCCGGCGGTGGTCGCGTACGACCCGGCGTTCGCGTACGAGATCGCGCACATCGTGGAGAACGGCCTGCACCGGATGTACGGCGAGGCGCAGGAGAACATCTTCTACTACCTCACCATCTACAACGAGCCGATCTTCCAGCCGGCCGAGCCGCAGGGCGTGGACGTCGAGGGCATCCTCAAGGGCATCTACCGCTACTCTCCCGCGCCGCAGGTCGGCGGGGACGCGCCGAAGGCGAACATCCTCGCCTCCGGCACGGGCATGCAGTGGGCGCTGCGGGCGCAGCAGCTGCTCGCCGAGGACTGGGGAGTGGCCGCCGACGTGTGGTCGGTGACCTCCTGGACCGAGCTACGCCGGGACGCGGTGGAGTGCGAGGAGCACAACCTGCTCAACCCGGGCGCGGAGCAGCGGGTGCCGTACGTCCAGCGGAAGCTGGCCGACGCCGACGGGCCGAAGATCGCGGTCAGCGACTGGATGCGGGCGGTGCCGGACCTGATCGCCCGCTGGGTGCCGGGTGACTACACCTCGCTCGGCACCGACGGCTTCGGCATGTCGGACACCCGGCACGCCCTGCGCCGGCACTTCCACGTGGACGCCGAGTCGGTGACGGTCGCGGCGCTGCGCCAGCTCGCCCTCCGCAGCGTGGTGCCGGCCCATGTGCCGGCCGAGGCCGCCAAGAAGTACGCGCTGGAGGACGTCAACGCCGCCCCGGTCGGTGAGACCGGCGGCGACAGCTGACCCACCCGTGACGAAGGGGCCCGGCGCACTCGCGCCGGGCCCCTTCGCTTTTCCACCCGCTCGGCACCGTGCGAGCCGGCCGAACTGGACGTCACCGTCCAGAACCACTTCTTCATGGTGCTGGAGACGATCGCCGCGTTGCGGCAGGCCGGCTGACCGGGGGCGGAGTCGACGATGGTCCGGCGTTCCTGGCGGGAACGCCGGACCATCACCATCGCGGGCGACGCCGGGACCGGCTCGGTCAGCCGACGGCGGCCAGGTCGGTCAGCCGGGCCAGCGAGTCCTCCAGATCGGCGCCGACCCGACGCAGGCCGAGCCGGAGCAGAGCGGCCTTGACCGGCCCGGCGGGCCACCGTACGACGATGAGCCGCACGATCGTCCCGCCCTCCTCCTCGTCCGGCGTCAGCTGTACGTAGATCTCGGTGCGCGCCTCGGCCCGAGCCCCGGCACCCCTGGCCCGCTCGCGCCACCCGATCAGGGTCGGCTCCTGGTAGGCGATCACCTCGGCCTCGTGCGCCGCTCCGCGCCCGGCCTGGACCAGTTGTCGCCGGCCGAATCCCTCTCCCGAGAGGACCTCGGCCGCGCGGACCCCCGCCAGCCAGGCCGGCAGTTGCTCGGCCCGCTGTACGACGTCCCAGACCGCTTCCACCGGCGCCACCACATGCGCACTGCGTTCCACGAGGATCATTTTCTATCTTTCTCCCACTAAGGACATCCGCGATATTCCGCACTGTATGCGCAAATTCGGACTTACCTGGACGGGTTCGGAAAAGACACGCCGAAAACCCTTGCGCCATCGTCCGCACCGGACCTATGGCACAGCGCCGGACGGCCCCCAAAAGTCGCGGACACGCTTCGCGTTTCCCGAAGGCAGATGACGGCCGGGCCGATGGTCGAGGTCCGTCCATCTGGGACACCCTCGCCGGCACCCCGGGTCCGGCCCCACCGACGCTGCCACCAACCGGACATTCGGCGCGGAATGAGCACTCTCTCGGTGAAACTGCGCGGATCCTGGGCGGGGGCACTGCGCGGGTGGGGGGCGTGGGGAAATGGGGTGGCCCACGGCCGTAGGCTGGGGACGTGACGGTACGTGTACGCTTCGCCCCCTCCCCAACCGGTATGTTCCACGTCGGCGGCGCCCGCTCGGCCCTGCAGAACTGGATCTACGCCAAGCAGCAGGGCGGGGTGTTCGTGCTCCGCATCGAAGACACCGACGCGGCCCGCAACAAGCCGGAGTGGACCGAGGGCATCCTGTCGGCGCTGGACTGGATCGGCATCGCGCGGGGCAGCTACGAGGGCCCGTACTTCCAGTCGTCGTACGCCGGCGAGCACCGCGCCGCCGCGCAGCGGCTCTACGAGGGCGGTCGGGCGTACTACTGCGACTGCACCCGGGAGGACGTGCAGGCGCGGACCGGCTCCCAGTACGCCGGCTACGACGGGTTCTGCCGGGAGCGGGGGCTCGGGCCCGGCGAGGGGCGGGCGCTGCGCTTCCGTACGCCGGACGAGGGCGAGACCGTGGTGGTCGACCTGATCCGCGGCGAGCCGACCTTCGAGAACAAGCTGATCGAGGACTTCGTCATCGCCCGCGGCGACGGCTCGCCGGTCTTCCTGCTCGCCAACGTGGTCGACGACATGACCATGGGGATCACCCACGTGATCCGGGCCGAGGAGCACCTGCCCAACACCCCGAAGCAGCAGCTGCTCTGGGACGCGCTCGGGGTCAAGCCGCCGGTCTGGGCGCACGTGCCCGTGGTGGTGAACGAGAAGCGGCAGAAGCTGTCCAAGCGGCGGGACAAGGTCGCCCTGGAGGCGTACCGGGACGAGGGCTACCTCGCCGAGGCGATGCGCAACTACCTGATGCTGCTCGGCTGGGCGCCCTCCGGCGACCGGGAGATCGTGCCCTGGTCGGTGATCGAGGAGGAGTTCCGGCTGGAGGAGGTGAACCCCTCCCCCGCCTTCTTCGACGAGAAGAAGCTGCGCGCGTTCAACGGCGACTACATCCGGGCGCTGCCCGTCGAGGATTTCATCACGGAGTGCCAGCCGTGGCTGACCGGCACCGGCGCCATCGCCCCGCCGCCGTGGCAGCCGGAGGAGTTCGACCTGGCCGCGTTCGCCGCGGTGGCGCCGCTGGCGCAGACCCGGATCGCGGTGCTCAGCGAGATCGTGCCGAACGTGGACTTCCTCTTCCTGGCCGACCCGTTGATCGACGAGGCGGCCTGGGCGAAGGCGATGAAGGAGGGCGCGGCCGAGCTGCTGGACGCGGCGATCGCCGCGTTCGAGGGGCTGGAGTCCTGGGACGCCGAGTCGCTGAAGTCCACGCTGGAGGCGGTCGGTGCCGAGCGCGGTCTGAAGCTGGGCAAGGCGCAGGCCCCGGTCCGGGTCGCGGTCACCGGTCGTACCGTCGGCCTGCCGCTCTTCGAGTCCCTTGAGGTGCTCGGCCGCGAGCGCACCCTGACCCGGCTGCGCGCCGCCCGGGTACGCCTGGTCTGACGTCGGACACGCGGAAGGGGCCTGCCGGTCGACCGGCAGGCCCCTTCGCGGTCCGGCCGCGCGCCTCCGCAGTCCAGCCGGGCGCCTTGGCGGTGCGGCCGGGCCCTTCGCGGTGCGGCCCGGGATCGGGCCGGCCGCGGGCCGCGCCGGTCAGCCGCGGCGCGCGGAGCGGCGGCGGAGCAGCAGCCCACCGCCCAGCGCACCGAGCACGACCACCACCCCGAGCGCCCACCACAGCCCGGCGCCTCCGCCGTCCGCCGAGCGCGACGCGGCCGGTTCGAGGCTCGCCGCCGAGGTCGCCGGGGTGCTGGGCGGCCCGCTGGTCGCCGCGGCCGCCGACGCGGTGGGCGGCGCGGTGGGCGGCGGCGCATCGGAGGGGGTGGCGGTCGCCGCGCCGGCGGTCAGGGTGAAGGTGATCTTCCCGTTGACCTCGTGGCCGTCGATCGAGCCGACCCGGTACGCCACTGTGTACAAGCCGGCCGGTCCCGGGTTGAACGGCACGCTCACCTGCTTGCCGGAGAACGTCGGCTCGCCGGTGGAGCCGGGCGTGTCGTCCGGCCCGGTCACTGTGATCTTGGTCCCAGTTGGGGCCGGAGTGGCGAGGAAGCGAAGCTCGACGCGCTTCGGGGCGGTCGCCACCTTGGCCCCGTCCTTCGGATTGCTGCCGGTCAGCGAATTGTGCGCCGCGGCCGGGCCCGCCGGTAACACCGACCCGGCCAACGCCACGCCGAGGACCACCAACCAGGTACGCGCCGCTCGGGCGGCCCTGCCCCCCATAGATCCCTCCATCCGGGTACGATCCGGCCGCTGATCATCGACCGCTAGTTAGTCGCTTACAGATCGCAAATAGTTCCAAATACTCTTCCAGCAGCTGCAACCTAGCGACGTTCCACGGAGTCTTTTGAGGTGGGCACCGGTCTTCGCCGGGCGGCCACCACCGTCGGCCGATCAAGCGTGACCTGCAGCGGGAGCCACCCATCGAACGGGGCGAGGAGGCGGCGATGGTCCGGAGGGTGAGGCGGCTGCTGGCAGCCGTGGCCGGGACGCTGATCGCAACCGCCGCCGCGCTGGCCCTGGCCGGCCCGGCCGCAGCCCGCCCGGCGGCGGTCAAGGCCGAGCGCCCGGCGGCCGGAGTGGACATCACCGGCGACCAACTGGACCAGCCGCTGCGGCTGCGCGCCAACACCCATCCCGCCGAGGTGAACGCGGTCCTCGACCAGGTCAGTTGGCTGGGGCGGGCCGGCCAGCAGCGCGGCCCGCAGGCCGCCGACCTCGGTCCGAAGTACACGGTCGTGGTGCTCATTGGGGACAGGCCGACCAAGACCTACGACCTCTACCCGCTCGCCAAGGGCGGTCCCCGGGTCTACCGGCCGGCCAAGCAGCCCGACCGGAGCAAGCCCCTGGCCGGCTGGTTCTTCGGCCGGCTGACCATGTCGGAGACGCTGCGCTCCACCGGGGTGCCGCTGGAGCGGCAGTTCGACACGCTCAGCGGCGGCATCGGCGGCGGCGACCGGGTCCTCCCGGAGGAGTCGCTGGACCCGGCGCCGGACATCGACGAGGCGATGAGTGAGCTTCAGCGGCTGCTGCTGCTCAACGTCGGGGTGATGGTGACCATCACCGTCGGGCTCGCCGGCATCGCCCTGCTGGTCCGCCGCCGTACCCGCTGAGGCTGGCCGCCGCGACGGCCGCAGACCTCCCGCACCAGCCCTCGGTCGCCCTCACCCCGCTCACGCCGACCCTTGCCGGGGCGGCAGGATCAGCACCAGCGGTGCGGCGGCCGCTCCCGGCGGATCGTCCGGCTACGGGGACGGACCGCGCCGTGCCGGTGCCCGCCCGCCCAGCCGGGCCGGTCGCTGCAGCAGCCCGGGCCGGGAGCCGGCTCGGGCACGGCCGGCAGCATCGGCTCGGCAACCCGCTGCCGTGGCGCGGGCGGGTCGTCGTCGCCGCGTTCGGGCGTCCGTCCGGCAAGCGGCTCGGCCGGATGGGTCACTCCCGTCCGGCGGGGGTGCTTGGCGGACGCCGGCTGTTCTTGGTGGCCCAGCCGGCAGGGTTCGCCCTGGGCACAGCCGTGCTCGGCCTCCCCGTGCGCCATCCCGGCCTCCTCAGTCTCGCCATCGCCCGTCGGGCGGTCGTCCCGGCGTGCCACCTGACACCGTACTGGCCGGGTCCGACGGAGTGGATGGCGCGTACCGGGTCGGCCGGCCACGAGCGCGCCGGGGCGGCCGACGGGGCGGCGCCCGACCCGGGTTTGTCGTACGCTTCCGCGCGGTCCGGGTGCTGGAGGGTGGGGATGGGTCTGCGTAGGGTCGGCTCGCTGCTGCTGGCGCTCGCCGCGAGCATTCTCGCTGGGTGCGACCTGCTGACCGGCCCACCGCCGTCCGGGTTCGTGCCCGAGGCCGGGGTGTGCCACCTGACGATGGGCGACAACGCTACCAGGACGGCGTACCGGCCGGTGACGTGCCTGGAGCGGCACGAGGCCGAGACCTTCCTGGTGGGCCGCTTCGCCGGGGCCGACGCCGACTCCGACGACCCGCCGGCGAACGGGTCGGACGCGGCGCTGCGCGCGTACGCCTCGTGCCGCACCGCGGCGCGGGAGTTCCTCGGCGACGACTGGCGGACCGGGCGGCTGACGCTGCGGGTGGTGCTGCCTACCGCCGACGGCTGGGCGGCCGCCGAACGCTGGTACCGCTGCGACGTGGTGGAGATCGTGGCGCTGGACCTGTACGACCCGAACCTGCGGGCAAACAGCCTCGAGGACGCGCTGCACGGGCCGGCCGAATGGCTGCGCCACGGCTGCTACACCCCTACGTTCGGGTCGAGCGGCGAGATCAGGACATTGCCACCGGCCTCGTGCACCGGCCCCCATCAGAGCGAGTTCGCCGGTGTGTGGTGGGCCGACGACGTGCCGTACGGCGAGGAGATCCCGCCGGAGGCAATGTCCGACGGCTGTTACGGCGTGGTCGCACGGTACCTGGGTGTCGCGGACGACCAGGAGCTGCGACCTCGGCTGGACGCGCTCTACCTGCTGCCCACCGAGGAGGAGCGGGCGGCCGGTGAGACCGGCGTGCTCTGCCTCCTGCACACCGAGGGCGAGCCGCTGACCCGGTCGCTGGCCGGCGTCGGGCTGCGCGGTCTGCCCGCGTCCAACTGACGTGCCCGGTCCGCGGGCCGCGTCCACCACTCGCCGACCCTCGGTGTCGAGGCCCTGGTCAGGACATGTCAGGCTGAAGCGGTGAGCGAGCCGGGCGGGACCGAACTGTCGGCCACGCTGCGCCGGATCGAACGGGCGGCGGGCGCACTGGCCACCGCCAGCGTGGCCCGGATGGACGAGGCCCTGCCCTGGTTCCGGGAACTGCCGGCGGACCAGCGGTCCTGGGTCATGCTGGTCGCCCAGGCGGGTGTGCGGTCGCTGGTGCAGTGGTTGCGGCAGGGCGGCGGCGCGGCCGACAGCACCCAGGAGGTGTCGGACGAGGTCTTCGCCGCCGCGCCGCAGGCGCTGGCCCGCTCGATCAGCCTGCAGCAGACCGTCGCGCTGATCAAGGTGACCATCGAGGTGGTCGAGGAGCAGGTGGCGCACCTGGCCGCCGAGGGCGAGGAGCAGCCGCTGCGGGAGGCCGTACTGCGGTTCTCCCGGGAGATCGCGTTCGCCGCCGCCCGGGTGTACGCCCGGGCCGCCGAGTCGCGCGGCTCGTGGGACGCCCGGCTCCAGGCGTTGCTGGTGGACGCGTTGCTGCGGGGTGACTCGCCGGACGTGTTGGCCAGCCGGGCGGCGGCGCTGGGCTGGACGGACGCGCCGCCGGTGGCGGTGGCGGTGGGCCGCTCCCCCGGCGGTGAGGTGGCCGCCGTGCTGCACACCGTCTATCGGCAGGCCCGTCGGATCGGGGTCGAGGTGATCGGCGGCGTGCACGGCGACCGGCTGGTCATCGTGCTCGGCGGGGCGGCGGACCCGATCACGGCGACGGAGAAGCTGCTGACCGCGTTCGGGGAGGGTGCGGTGGTGGTGGGCCCGGCCGTGCCCAGCCTGGACGAGGCGACGGACTCGGCGCGGGCCGCGCTGGCCGGGTTCCGCGCGGCGCCGGCCTGGCCGACCGCGCCCCGCCCGGTGCCCGCCGCCGACCTGCTGCCCGAGCGGGCCCTGGCCGGCGACGCCGAGGCCCGCCGCCGGCTGCGCCACGACGTGTACGCGGCGCTGGTCCGCGCCGGGGGCGAGCTGCTGGAGACCCTGGACGCCTTCTTCGCCGCCGGCGGCACGCTGGAGAGCGCCGCCCGGGCGCTCTTCGTGCACCCCAACACGGTGCGTTACCGGCTCAAGCGGGTAGCCGAGGTGACCGGCTTCTCGCCCTTCGCGCCGCGCGACGCGTTCGCTCTGCAGGTGGCACTGACCGTGGGACGGCTCGACCCGGTGGTCCCGGCCGTCGCACCCGTCCCGAGCCAGACAATGGCCCCAGGGGTCAGAAAAACGTCACACACAGGTGATGATCGCCGCCGATTTTTGTAGCTTTCCTCCAAAGCTTCTAGTGCGGTTTGGTGCCGTGCGTTACAGCGCGACCCGCGAGTATCCGTCAGAGTCGTAGACGTGCTCGCCCTTCTCTCACCCGGACAGGGTTCCCAGAAACCCGGTTTCCTGACTCCCTGGCTCGAGCTGCCCGGTGCCGGGGCCCGCCTGCGGTGGTGGTCCGCGCTTGCCGGGGTCGACCTGGTCCACCTCGGCACCCAGGCGGACGCGGACGAGATCAGGGACACCGCCCGCACGCAGCCGCTGCTCGTCGCGGCCGCGCTGCTCGCCGCCGAGCACCTGCCGATGTACGACGTCGCACTGGTCGCCGGTCACAGCGTCGGCGAACTGGGGGCCGCCGCCCTGGCCGGGGTGCTGCCCGCCGAGGCGGCCGTTGCCCTCGCCGGCGTACGCGGCCGGGAGATGGCCGCCGCCTGCGCGCTGGAGCCCACCGGGATGGCCGCCGTGCTCGGCGGCGACCCGGACGAGGTGCTCGCCGCCATCGAGGCGCACGGCCTACACCCGGCCAACCGCAACGGTGCCGGCCAGGTCGTCACCGCGGGCGCGGTGGCCGGCCTGGAGAAGCTGGCCGCCGAGCCACCGGCGAAGGCCCGGGTCATCCGGCTCCAGGTCGCCGGCGCCTTCCACACTCCGTACATGGCTCCGGCCGAGGCCGCCCTGGGCGCCGTGGCCGGCGGCATCGTGCCGGCCGACCCGGCCCGGATCCTGCTCTCCAACCTCGACGGCGCCGCGGTCAACCACGGCCGGGAGATGGTGCAGCGGCTGGTCCGGCAGGTCACCGCCCCGGTTCGCTGGGACCTGTGCATGCGGACCCTGGCCGACCTCGGGGTCACCGGCGTGATCGAGCTGCCGCCGGCCGGCACCCTGGCCGGCCTGGTCAAGCGCGAGCTCAAGGGCGAGGGCGTGCCCGAGATCGTCACCCTGAACACCCCCGACGACCTGCCCGCCGCGCGGGACCTGATCGCCCGGCACAGCGGCCTGCCCGGCCACGAGCCGGTGATCCAGTTCCGGGTGGTGGTCGCCCCCGCGGCCGGGGCCTTCGAGCCGCTGACCGAGCTGGCCGAGGGCACCGACGTGCGCGCCGGTCAGGTCATGGGCCACGTCGCGACCCGGCAGGGGCCGGTCGAGGTGGCCGCGCACCACGGCGGGCTGCTCACCGAGTGGCTCGCCCACCACGACGACCCGGTCGCCCCGGGCCAGCCGCTCGCCCGGATCGGAGGTCAGGCATGACTGGCAGCAAGATCATCGCCATGGGGCACTACCAGCCCTCCCGTGTGGTGACCAACAACGACATCGCGCAGTTGGTGGACACCAACGACGAGTGGATCCGGGACCGGGTCGGCATCGCCACCCGGCGGATCGCCGGTGACGAGACGGTCGCCGACATGGCCACGGCCGCGGCCGGCAAGGCGCTGGCCAACTCCGGCCTCACCGCCGCCGACATCGACCTCGTCGTGGTCGCCACCTGCACCTCGATCGACCGCAGCCCGAACGTGGCCTGCCGGGTCGCCGCGAAGCTGGGCATCACCGCCCCGGCCGCGTACGACATCAACACCGCCTGCTCGGGCTTCGCGTACGCGCTGGGCACGGTCGACCACGCGGTCCGGGCCGGTGCGGCACGCAACGCGATCGTCATCGGGGCGGAGAAGCTGTCCGACTTCACCGACTGGACCGACCGCTCGACCTGCATCATCTTCGGCGACGGCGCCGGGGCCGCGGTGGTCACCGCGACCGCCGAGGGCGAGCCGGCCGGGGTCGGGCCGGTGGTCTGGGGCTCCGTGCCGGAGAAGAGCGACGCGGTCCGGATCGAGGGCTGGCGGCCGTACATCGCGCAGGAGGGGCAGGCGGTGTTCCGCTGGGCCACCACCGCGCTGGCGCCGCTCGCGCTGGAGGCCTGCGAGAAGGCCGGGGTGGACCCGTCCGAGCTGGCCGCGTTCGTGCCGCACCAGGCCAACGGCCGGATCATCGACGGCATCGCCAAGCGGCTGAACATCCCCGACGCGGTCATCGCGAAGGACATCATCGAGTCCGGCAACACGTCGGCGGCGAGCGTCCCGCTGGCCCTGTCCAAGCTGGTCGAGCGGCGGGAGGTGCCGGCGGGCGCGCCGGTGCTGCTGTTCGGCTTCGGCGGCGGTCTGACCTACGCCGGTCAGGTCGTCCGCTGCCCCTGAAGACCCCTCGGGCGCGAGCGCGCCGAGGAGTGACGACCGGCGTCGCCGGTCGTCGAGTGAACCCATGAGAGGAACCAACCGCAATGACCCGTGACGAGATCACCGCCGGCCTCGCCGAGATCCTCGAAGAGGTTGCCGGGGTGAACCCGGACGACGTGGCCGAGGGGAAGTCCTTCACCGATGACCTCGACGTCGACTCGCTCTCCATGGTGGAGGTTGTGGTGGCGGCCGAGGAGAAGTTCGGCGTCAAGATCCCGGACAACGAGGTGCAGAACCTGAAGACCGTCGGGGACGCCGTCAGCTACATCGAGGCGCAGTCCTGATCATGAGTCGTCCCGACGTCGTCGTCACCGGGCTCGGCGCGACGACCCCGCTCGGCGGGGACGTCGCGTCGACCTGGGACGCCATGCTCGCCGGCCGCTCCGGGGTGAGTGCGCTCACCCAGGAGTGGGCGGCGCAACTGCCGGTCCGTATCGCGGCCCAGCTCGCGGTCGAACCCATCGAGGTGCTCGACCGGGTCAAGCTGCGCCGGCTGGACCGGTCCCAGGCGATCGCGATCATCGCGGCGCAGCAGGCCTGGGCCGACTCCGGGCTGGCCGGCTCCGGGCTGGACCCGGAGCGGCTGGCCGTCAGCGTCGGCTCCGGCATCGGCGGGGCCACCACCCTGCTCGCCCAGGACGACATCCTGGAGGCGTCCGGGCCGCGGCGGGTCTCCCCGCACACCGTCCCGATGCTGATGCCGAACGGCCCGGCCGCCTGGGTCGGGCTGGAACTGGGCGCCAAGGCCGGGGTGCACTCGGTGGCCAGCGCCTGCGCGACCGGCGCGGAGGCGATCGCGCTCGGCCTGGACATCATCCGCTCCGGCCGCGCCGACGTGGTGGTGGCTGGCGGCACCGAGGCGGTCATCCACCCGCTGCCGATCGCCGGTTTCGCCTCGATGCGGGCCATGTCCACCCGCAACGACGAGCCGGAGCGGGCCTCCCGCCCGTGGGACAGGGGCCGCGACGGCTTCGTGCTGGGTGAGGGCTCGGGCATCTTGGTCCTGGAGCGCGCCGACCACGCCGCCGCCCGGGGCGCTCGGGTGTACGCGCGCATCGCCGGCGCCGGCATCACCTCGGACGCGTACGACATGGTGCAGCCGCACTCCGAGGGCCAGATCCGGGCGATCGCGAAGGCGATCGCCGACGCGGACGTGGCGAAGAGCGACATCGTGCACGTCAACACGCACGCCACGTCGACTCCGACCGGCGACATGATGGAGATCGAGTCCCTGCGTACCGCGCTCGGCGAGCACCCGGTGCTGGCCGCGACCAAGTCGATGACCGGTCACCTGCTGGGTGCGGCCGGCGCGCTGGAGTCGATCGCCACCATCCTGGCCATCCGCGACGGTGTCGTTCCTCCGACGATCAACCTCGACGACCCGGACGAGGGCCTCACGATGGAGGTGGCCGCCCACAAGCCGCGCCACATGGAGATCTCTGCCGCGCTGAACAACGCGTTCGGCTTCGGGGGCCACAACGTGGCTCTCGTCTTCACGCGGGCCTGACACCCCTCGGAGGCACAGGTGACCACGACCGCCCCCAGCGCCGAGAGTTCGACGGTCGACCACCGGGATCCCGAGGTCCGGCTTCGGGCCCTGTTCGACGCCGGCACGCTGCGGCTGGCGTGGTGGACGACGTGATCAAGCCGGCGGAGACCCGGCGACGGATCGCCGAGGCGCTCGCGGCGGCGCCGGCCGCCCGCGGCGCGCACGGCAACATCCCGCTGTAACGACCGCTGCCACGTCCAGGGTCCGCGCCCGCTCCGGGCGCGGACCCTGACGCCGTTTCAGCCCCGATTGTGCGGCTGCTGCCGGGTCGTCAGCACACGCCGTACGGGTCAGGCGGCGCAGGTGGTGGCGGGCAGGCCGGTCACCGGGACCGGCGAGTGGCCGGTCGGTCGGGCCTTGCCGGCGAGCACGCCGGCCAGCGCGGTCATCGACGCGCGGCTGGACGAGTAGGTGGCCAGCAACGTCGGCGACGTGGCGTCGGCCAGCACGTACGGGGTGTCCATCGCCACCGTCACGGCCGCGTCGGCCCGCAGGTCGGCGGCGCTGTCGCCGTGCCCGACGAGGTGCACGATCCGGCCGCCCTTCGGCACCACGTCGACCCCGGCGGCGGTGAGCGCCTCGGTCAGCGCGGCGCGGGCGCGGTCCCGCTTGCCGGCGGAGGTCACGGTGACCGGCCCGGCCACCGGGGCCGCGTCGCAGCGGCCGCGCAGCACGGTGACCGCGGCGGCGGCCAGGTCGTCGGCCGCCTTACGGTGCTCGGCGCTGCCCAGCGTCGACATGTCGGGGGCGGGCCGGTCGGCCAGCTTGAACTTCATGGTCAGCACCCGGGTGACCGCCTCGACCAGCCGGGCCCGGGGCAGCGAGCCGTCCCGCAGCGCGGCGAGCAGCCCGTCGTACGCCTCGCTCACGTTCGGGGTCATCAGGATGAGGTCGTTGCCGGCGTTCAGGGCCCGGACCGCGGCCTCCCCCGGCGACCAGCGCTTGGCCGGCGCCATGTTCATCCCGTCCGTGATCACCACGCCCTGGAAGCCGAGCTGGCCCCGGAGCACGTCGGTGAGGACCTTGTGGGAGAAGGTGGCGGGGGTGCCCGGGTCGATCGCCCGGATGTCGAGGTGGGCGGACATCACCGCCATGGCGCCCGCGTCGATCCCGGCGTGGAACGGCGGGAACGCGGTGTCGTCCAGCACGGCACGGGACTGGCCGACGACCGGCAGGTCCTTGTGCGAGTCGGCGGCGCTCAGGCCGTGCCCGGGGAAGTGCTTGACGCTGGCCGCCACCCCCTCGGCCTGCAGGCCCCGGACAGCGCCGGCCACCTGGGCGGCGGCCTGCTCGGGGTCGGCGCCGAAGGAGCGGGAGCCGATCACCGTGCTGGGAGTGGCCAGCACGTCGGCGACCGGGGCGAAGTCCATGTTGATCCCCATGGCGGCCAGTTCGGCGCCGGCGGCCCGCCAGGCGGTCTCGGTGAGCGCCGACTCGCCGGCCGCGCCGACGGCGAGCGCGCTGGGCAGCAGCGTCACCCCGTCGGTGATCCGGGTGACCACGCCGTACTCCTGGTCGGTGCCGATCAGGAAGGGTGCCGGGCCGGCGGCGAGCTTGCCGGCCGCCTCCCGCAGGCCGGTGGTCAGCTGGCGGACCTGCCGCGGGTTGTCGACGTTGGTGGTGACCTGGTTGGCGGAGGTGGGGTCATCGGCGCTGAACCCGACCAGGATCACCCCGCCGAGGCGGTACTTCGCCACCATCTCGGCGGGGGTGTTCACCCCGGCGAGGGCACGGTTGCCGGCGGCCGACCCGGGCGAGACCTGGGTGGCCGAGCTGCCGTACGCGTAGGGCATCAGTACCTGCCCGACCAGGTCCTCGTCGGCGAGCGTCCGCACCAGCTCCGCGGCCCGGGCGGCCGGGGTGGCGGCGGACGGGGCAGGGCCCGGCGATCCCGAGCATCCGGAGACGAGCAGTGCGGTCAGTGCGGTGAGCGCGACGAAGCTACGCCGAGGGATGGTCGACACAGGGCCCATCCCATCAGTTTTACGCGTATCGGGGCAACTTGACCTTCGGTCAGCCCACCCGGGTGAGCAGGGTCACCGGAGCGCCGTCGCCGGCGTACCGGTAGGGCTCCAGTTCGGCGTCCCACGCGGTGCCGAGCGCCTTGTCGAGGGCGTGCCCGAGCGCCTCGGCGCGGGCGGAGGCCAGGATGGCACGCAGCCGGTCCTCGCCGAGTTGGATGTCGCCGGCCGCGCCGACGGTGGCCCGGAACAGGCCCCGCCCCGGGACGTACATGAACCGCTCGCCGTCGACGCCCGGGCTCGGCTCCTCGGTCACCTCGAAACGGATCATGGGCCACTGCCGAAGGGCAGCGGCCAGCTCGGCACCCGTCCCCGGGCTACCGGTCCACCCGCACTCGGCGCGCCGGGCACCGGGCTCGACGGGCTGGGCCGTCCAGTGCAGGTTGACCGGCGCGGCGAGGACGCGCGCGATCGCCCACTCGACGTGAGAGCACACGGCGAGTGGGGTGGAGTGGACGTATACGACGCCACGCGTTGGCACGGTGACCTCCCGGAGAGCGAGGTGCGTCTTCCCCTACGACCTCGTCACCCGAGTGGTGCTTGCAACACATGATGACCGGTGTGGCGGATGGTGCGCCAGCGAATCGGAAAATTCGCCGGTGTCGGCCGTCGGAAATACCCGGGTGGCTGACCCGGTTGACCCTCCTGACGGCGCGATGACCAGCCAGGTGTCGAGGTCGTGTACAGTTCTCTGGGCGGTTCTGTGCCGCCGCACAATCTTCGCGGGCCGACGCTCACCCCGGGCGTCACCCGCACCAGCCCCCGGACGTTTCAGTCCTCCCGTACGTCTGCAAGGAGTACTTCCGTGGCGAGCAACACCTCTAAGACCGCGCGCGCGTCAGTCCGGGCCGGCCAGGCTGGCCAGGGTGGCGCCCTCAGCGTGCTGGGCGAGTTCAAGTACCTCATCCCGCTCAACGGCGGCAAGCACGCCTACGTGCGCAACCTGACCAACGGCAAGACCGTGCGCCTGCGCACCGACTCCGAGGCCTTCGTCGAGGAGATCCGGACGCTGGCCGCCGCCGGCCACGCCACCAAGGTCCGCGCCGAGCTCAACGGCCTCGCCGCCGCCTACCCCGAGCACGGCTGGGACGCCACCGAGAAGCGCCTCGTCGAGGCCGGCGTCTTCGAGGGCTGAGTCCCTCACCCGCGTCACCCAAACCGCCCGCCGGGTCGTCCGGCGGGCGGTTCGTCGTCTCCGCCGCTTCCCCGGCGAGGGGTCCGGCGGGCACGGGGTGCGATCGCCCGGATAACGGGCAACCGCCACCGCCGGGCACGGCCACCGGCATGGCCACGACGAGGGCCCGAGCGGCGGCCCGTACCCTCATTCAGCCCACCGTGCCCGCCGCGTGACCACAGGAGCCCCCGCCTTGAGCGACCAGACCACCCTGGACCGGGAGATCGCCGCCGAACAGCGGCATCTCGATCGGGTGTACGCCCGCTTGGCGGAACTGCGCCGCTCGGCCGCCGACGCCGAGCGGGAGGGCTACCGGCTGGCCCGGGTCGGCAACTTCGGCGCGTTGGTGGAGCGGGACGCGATGGTGTTCCACGCCGCGCAGCGCCGGTACGTGCTGGACGCAGAGCACGAGGGGCTGGTCTTCGGCCGGCTCGACCTGCGTACCCGGCAGGTGCTGCACGTGGGGCGGCTCGGCGTGCGCGGGGAGAACGCCGAGACGCTGGTGGTGGACTGGCGGGCGCCGGCCGCCGCCGCCTTCTACCGGGCCACCCCGGCCGAGCCGATGGGCGTGGTACGCCGGCGCACCATCCAGTCGTCGGCGGAGCGGGTCACCCGGATCGAGGACGACCTCCTGGACCCGGAGGCGGCGCCACCGGACATGGCGGTGGTCGGCGACGGCGCGCTGCTGGCCACGCTGTCCCGGGCCACCGGGCGGGGCATGCGGGACATCGTCGCGACCATCCAGCGCGAGCAGGACGAGGCGATCCGCTCCCCCGGCTCGGGGGTCACGATCGTCTCCGGCGGCCCGGGCACCGGCAAGACCGCGGTCGCGCTGCACCGGGCCGCGTACCTGCTCTACTCCGACCGGTCCCGGTACGCCGGCGGCGGCATCCTGGTGGTCGGCCCGTCCGGCGTGTTCGTCGAGTACATCGCCTCGGTACTGCCCTCGCTCGGCGAGGAGACCGCCACCCTGCACTCGCTCGGCTCGCTCTTCCCGGGCATGTCGGCGACCCGTACCGACCTGCCGGAGGTGGCGGCGGTGAAGGGGTCGCTGCGGATGCGCCGGGTGCTGGAACGCGCGGTCCGGGACGCGGTGCCGGATTCCCCCACCGAGCTGCGCCTGCTCTACCGGGGCGAGCTGCTCCGGCTGGGCCGGGCCGAGCTGGACGCGATCCGGGACCGGGCCCTGCCGCGCGGCGCGCGCCGCAACGAGGTGCGACGGGGCGGCTTCGACGCCGTCCTCGCCGCCCTGTACGGACAGGCTCGCGGGCTGCGGATCGGCCGGCTGCCGGAGCAGCCCGCGTTCGAGGACGAGATCATCGAGCGGCCGGAGTTCCGCGAGTTCCTCAAGGCCTGGTGGCCCCGGCTGCACCCGCGGCACGTGCTCGGCTGGCTGGCCCGCCCCGAGCGGCTGCGCCGGTACGCCGGCGGGATCCTGGCGGCCGACGAGATCCGGCTGCTGACGCGGGCGTACCGGACCCTGGACGCCGAGGGGCCGACCATCGCCGACATCGCGCTGCTGGACGAGCTGGACGCGCTGCTCGGCAAGCCGGTGCAGCGGGCGAAGCCGAGGCGCGACCCGTTCCAGCTCGCCGGGGGCGTTCGCGAGCTGAGCACGTTCGCCGACCGGCAGCGGGCGGCCCGGGCCGCCGCCCGGGAGCGCCCGGAGGACTACCGCGACTACGCCCACGTGGTGGTCGACGAGGCGCAGGACGTCTCCCCGATGCAGTGGCGGATGATCGGCCGCCGGGGCCGGCTGGCCTCCTGGACCGTGGTGGGCGACCCGGCGCAGACCGCCTGGACGGGTGACGCGGGTGAGCTGACCCGGGCCCGGGACCAGGCGCTGGGGCAGCGCCGCCGGTACCGGTACGAGCTGACCACCAACTACCGCAACTCCGCCGAGATCTTCGCGGTGGCGGCGGCGGAGATCCGCCGCCGCTACCCGGACCTGGCGCTGCCGACCGCGGTGCGCTCCACCGGGGTGCCGCCGGTCGAGCGGATCGTGCCCGCCGCCGAGCTGCCGGCCGCGACCGTGGCCGCGGCCGGCGCGCTGCTGGCCGAGGTCGAAGGGACGGTCGGCGTGATCACGCCGGTGCCGCGCCGGGACGAGGTCGCCGGCTGGCTGGGCGACCTCGGCGGCGGCCGACTCCAGGTGGTGACCAGCCTCCAGGCCAAGGGCATGGAGTACGACGGGGTGGTGCTGGTGGCGCCGAGCGAGATCCGGGCCGATCAGGGTTCGGGCGTACGGACCCTCTACGTGGCGCTGTCCCGGGCCACCCAGCGCCTGACCACCCTCGACCCGGTCGGCTGACGACGGTCGGGCCCCGGCTCACTTGCATACATAGCGATGTGAGCATAAATTGGGCCCCGCCGGGGTGACGGGCGAAAGGGTGTGGGCGTGGGCGCAGGTCATGACCACAGCGGCACGGTCACCAACGCCGCACACCGCCACCGGGGTCGGCTCTGGGCCGCGCTCGGGCTGCTCGCCGCCCTCATGCTGGCCGAGGCGGGGACCGCGTTCGCCACCGATTCGCTGGCCCTGCTCTCCGACGCCGGGCACATGTTCACCGACGTGCTTGGCATCGGCATGGCGCTCGCCGCGATCACCGCCACCCGGCGGGCCAACACCGATCCGCAACGCACCTTCGGGCTCTACCGGCTGGAGGTGCTGGCCGCGCTCGCCAACGCGGTGCTGCTCGGCGCGGTCGCCGCCTACGTGTTCGTCGAGGCGGTACGCCGGTTCGGCAGGCCGCCGGAGGTGCTCGCCGGGCCGATGCTGGCCGTGGCGGTGCTCGGCCTGCTCGCCAACCTGGCCGCGTTCGCGCTGCTGCGGACGGGCGCGCAGGAGAGCATCAACGTGCGCGGAGCGTATCTGGAGGTGCTCGGCGACGTGCTGGGCTCGCTCGGGGTGATCGCCGCCGCCCTGGTCATCACGTTCACCGACTGGTGGTGGGCCGACCCGCTGGTCGCCGTCGCGATCGGGCTGTTCATCCTGCCGCGCACCTGGCGGCTCGGCAGGGCCGCGGTGCGCATCCTGGTGCAGGCCGCCCCGGAGCACCTCCAGGTGACCGCGGTGCGCGATCGGCTGGCCGCTGTGCCTGGGGTCGCCGAGGTGCACGACCTGCACGTCTGGACCCTCACCTCGGGCATGGACGTGACCTCGGCGCACCTGACCACGACGCCCGGCGCGGAGGTGGGCGAGGTGCTGGCCGCGGCGCGGGCCGCACTGCACGAGGACTTCCGGATCGATCACGCCACGTTGCAGATCGAACCCGGAGCGTCAACCGGCGCATGCGGACCTGTGGAGTGGTAATTAGGACAAACTTAAATTCAAGTGGCTATTGTGCATCTGTGCCGGCTTTAGCCCGATTCTCGGTCCCCGTCGCCGGGGGCCGGTCGGCGTACGGCCGGTAGGCTCGGTCGCGGTCTCCACCCGGCGGCGCGTTTCGGCGCCGGGGCGGCGGCCGTCGCCTAATCGCCAGCAGCACGGCGAGCCGGGGAACCACGTTCCTGGGGTGCATCCGCGTCAGCGGTAGGGATCTTCCGTCCCGAACCCGTCAGCTAACCCGGTCGGCGGTTGACGGAAGGACACGTGAATGCCACCTGTGGCACCTGTACGACGGACGGCCGCCCGGTTGGCGGCCCTGCTCGTCGCGACGCTCGCCCTCGGCGTCGCGGCCGCGCCGGTCTCCCCCGCCTCGGCGGCCGCCCCGACCGGCCTGCTTGCCGCCCCGCCCGGCGACGAGGGCGGCACCCCGGCGCTGCGCGCTCAGCTCGACGCGGCCAGCAAGGGCTGGCTGGACGCGCGGGCGGCGCTGAAGCGGTCGGTGCAGCGGCAGCAACAGCTCACCACCCAGCTCAAGACCGTCAACGCCGAGCTGGGCGTACGCGACGCCAAGGTCGGCGAGATCGCCGGGGTCGCGTACCGGACCGGGCGGCTCGGCACCGCCGCGGCGCTGCTCGACACCAGCAGCCCGGAGGGCTTCATGGACCGGGCCGCCACGCTGCAACAGGTCGCCGCGCACGAGGACCGCGCGCTGCGCAACCTGATCGACACCCGGGACCAGTCCACCCGCACCCAGGCCGCGCTCGACGGCGAGATCCGGGAGCAACGCAAGCAGGTCGCGGTGATGGCCAAGCGCAAGGAACAGGCGGAACACGCGCTGGAACTGGCCAACAAGAAGGCCGCCAGCACGAGCGGCGGGGGCAGCGTGCAGGGCACCTCGCGGGCCAACGCCAAGGCGGCACCGCGCAACGCCGACGGCTCCTGG
The DNA here is from genome assembly GCF_047921505.1 of Micromonospora sp. SL1-18. Lineage (NCBI taxonomy): Bacteria > Bacillati > Actinomycetota > Actinomycetes > Micromonosporales > Micromonosporaceae > Micromonospora > Micromonospora sp. SL1-18. The sequence continues at coordinate 58,442 of NZ_JBLROA010000005.1, forward strand.
CCCTCGGAGTCGTGCAGCGTGAACGACCCGACCCCGGCCAACGGCTGCATCACCCCGCGCATGATGCACGCGCTCCAGCAGGCCAAGGCGGCCGGGTTCACCCGCTACGTCTCCTGCTACCGGCCCAGCGGCTCGGGCGAGCACCCCAAGGGCCGGGCCTGCGACTTCGCCGCCCAGAAGGGCGGCTTCGGCGGGGTGGCCACCGGCGGCGACAAGACGTACGGCAACAACCTGGCCGCGTACTTCATCCGCAACGCCGACCCGCTCGCCGTGCTCTACGTGATCTGGTACAAGCAGATCTGGCTGCCCAGCAGCGGCTGGAAGGCGTACAGCGGCGGCAACGGCGACCCGTCCAGCGACCACACCAACCACGTGCACCTGTCGGTGTACTGAGGCTCGCCGGTGGCCCGCCGCCCGGCGGGCCACCTACGCCCACCGACGTACGTCGGAGGTCGCCGTGCGTCCGACGACGCGGGGCCGGCGAGGACCGAGCATCGGGGCATGAGCCGACTCTCACCCGCCGGACGCAAGGCCCTGCTCACCCTGCACCTGGTCACCGCGCTGGGCTGGCTCGGCGTCGACCTGGTGCTGCTGGCCCTCGGTGTCGCCGGCCTACGCGGAGCCGACCCCGAGGTGGTCTATCCAGCGGCGGGTCTGCTGGTCACGTACCTCTTCGCCCCGCTGAGCGTGCTGGTCTGGCTGGTCGGGCTGGCCAGCGCGCTGTTCACCCCGTGGGGGCTGCTGCGCTGGCGCTGGGTGCTGGTCAAGTTCGTGATCACCACGGCGATGCTGGGGTTGGTGCTGCTGCTGCTCACCCCGACCGTGCGCCGGCTCGGCGAGCTGGGGCCGGACCTCACCGCCCGGGACCGGCTGGACCTGGTCATCCCGCCGACGGTCTCCAGCACCCTGCTGATCGTCACGACCGTGCTGTCCACCTACAAGCCGTGGGGGCGGCTGCGCCCGGCCGCCCCGACGGCCCGACGTCCGGAGTTGTCGCGAACCGCCGGGCGGCGGAGCTGACTGAAGAGCCCGCGGGCTCTCAGTCAGCCGGCCCCTCCAGGGCGGCCCTGAGCCGACTGGCGAGGCCGAGGTGGGCCGCCCGGGCCTGCCGGAAGGCGTACCCGAACAGGGGCGCCGGGGCGGAGAGGGTGATCTCGACGTCGATACGCACCACGCCGCCGGGCTCGTCCAGCAGCCGGGTGTGGTTGCGGACGGTGGTGGCCGGCTGCTGGCGGGCCACCGTCTCCACCTCGTCCTCGGTGGCGACCAGCACGTCCGCCTGGTAGGTGACCGGGAAGTGCAGCGGCCCGAGCTCCAGCCGGTCGGTGATCGCGTAGCTGGCCAGGGCGCCGGGGCGGGGCGGCAGCGGACGGACCCGGACGATCAGCGGATGCAGCTCACCCTGCCGGGTCAGGTCGCTGAGCAGGGCGAGCGCATCCGCCCGGGTGCAGCGGGCCTGCACGGTGTAGCTGAAACTGTCGCTGCTGAGCACGCCGTACTCCCTTGCCGTCGGCGATCCGCACGATCGTCGCGTAACCGGGGTTCGGCTGGCAACGGTCGACGAAAGCGTACGGAACCGGGCGGCTCAGGCGCCGGGCAGTACCTCGGGAGTGCTGTCGGCGAGGTACGGCTCGGGAGCGCCGAAGAGACCCAGCAGGCCGGTGACCCAGAGCTGGCGGTGCACGAATCGGCTCGGCTCGGTGACAAGCAGCTTCACACCGCTGACCTCGGCGGTCTGGAAACCGGCAACCATCGCGCTGATGCCGACGGAGTCGAGGAAGGTGACCAGCCGCATGTTCAGCTCGACCCGGGACGGATGGCCCTTCGCGAGCACCTCGGCGATCGCTTCCCGCACTTCGTACGCGGTGTCGACGTCGATCTCGCCCCGCGGGGCGATCTGGACGACACCACCCGGTAACACCGACTGCACGATCGACAGGCTCACGCGAGCACCTCCACTCGCCCCTACGGGCGCCTCATCAGTACGCGGGCCGCGACCGAGAGTATTCCTCCGATGCCTCGGTCGCCACCCCTCGGGATGGGCAATTCGCGAACTGGGCACACCTGGGCATCCCAGTCCGGTTTCCTCCAGTTCCTGTTCTTCGCGTCGACAGACTCTCATACTCCAACGACCGACCGGGCAATGTCGATCCGCCGACCCAGGTTAGCGGCCCCGCGCCGGTCCGGCCCGGATCCGGTCCCGGCGCGTTCGGCTGGTTGGTCCCGCCGCACCCATCGACCACGCCTGACCTGGATGGTTTGCGGCGGCCCCGGGCGGGGCACTGCCCGGGTGAGCAGACCGTCCCACGATGCCCGACCGCCGGAGTCCGAAGTGGCCGCCGGATTCCACCCCCGAGGAGGTAACACCATGTTCGGAACTACCCTGCTGGAGCGCCGCGGCAAGCCCGAGCGGATCGCGGACCAGGCGTGGCAGCACCTGGCCTCCGCGGTCAGCTCCGCCGGGGACGGCGTCCGCGACGCCGCCCGCTCCGCCCGGCGCAACGGGTCGGGGCTGGCCGAGGGCGCCGGCGACCTGGTCGGCTCCGCCGCCGGCGAGGCCCGCCGCCGGGCCACCCACGCCGTCGACGCGCTCACCGGCCGCCGGCCGACGCTGCCCTGGGCGCTGCTGGTCGGCGCCGCGCTGGTCGGCGCCGCGATCGGCTGGGCCGCCGGCACCGCCGCCCGAGCCGCCGGAAGCCGGGTACGGGACGTCGAGGAGATCGAGTTCGTGGACGTGGACCGGCTGGACTCCCCGGACGGCCTGGACTTCTGACCCGCACCCGCCAACGGGGGTTCCGGCGAGCCTGAGGCACCGCAGTCGGCGCGGACGCGGCGGTGGCCGCCCCGCGGACGGGACGGCCACCGTACGGCCCGGTCAGCGGGCGACGGTCGCGGTGCAGGTGAGCGCGGGCACCGAGTTGGTCCCGCTCCAACTGGCGAGGAAGCCGAAGGTGGTGCTGGCTCCCGTGCCGAGGGCGCCGTTGTAGCCGGCGTCCTTGACCACCACGAGGCTGCCGTTCTGGGTGTACGTGCCGCCCCAGAGTTGGTTGATCTGCTGCCCGTTGGCGAAGTTCCAGGAGACCGACCAGGCGCTGGTCGGCAGGCCGTTGTTGCTGACCGTCACCTCGCCCTGGAAGCCGTCCGGCCACGAGTTGGTCACCTGGTAGGTCGCCGTGCAGCCGCCGGCCGGTGGCGGCGTAGTCGGGGGCGCAGTCGTCGGCGGCGGGGTGGTCGGCGGTGCGGTGGTCGGCGGCGGGGTGGTCGGCGGTGCGGTCGTCGGGGGCGCAGTCGTCGGCGGCGGCGTGCCGCCGAGCCGGTCCGCCACCAGGATGCCCCGCCCGTTGGTGCCGAGGTAGACCCGGCCGTGGACGCGCGGGTCGCCGGTCAGCGCCTCGCCGGCGTTGCCGTACTGGTGCTGGTCGTCGTTGATCCGCACCCAGCTTCCGCCGGCGTTGTCGGAGCGGTAGACGCCGTGCTGGCCGTCGACCGTGCCGATGACGAACAGCGCCGGGTACGTCTGCCCGGGCGCCGCCTTGCCGAAGCCGACGTTTATCGCGGTGCTCACGCCGGTGACCTTGGTGAAGCTGGTCCCGGAGTTGGTGGAGTGCCAGAGGCCACCCTCGCCGGCCAGCCAGACGTCGCCCTCCTTGCCGGGCAGCGCCTTGAACTTCACGCCGGTGGTGGGCAGGCCGGTGGCGGCGCTGGCCGTGAAGCCGGCCCCGCCGTTGGTGCTGACGTAGAACTTCCCGTTGCTGAACCCGTAGAACTTGTTCGGGTTGACCCGGTCGGACTCGACGGTGGCGTTGGCCGGGATGCCGGTCGACGCGGTCCACGAGTTGCCGAAGCCGACCGAGCGGACCACCTGCTGGCCGGCGTCGCCGGGCGCCCAGACGAACTGGCTGCCGTCGGCGGACACGGCCACTGTGCCGCCATTGTTAATCCCGCCCGGTTCGCTGCCCTGGAACCAGTTCGCCCCGCCGTCGGTGGAGAATGCGACGTGCCGGTCGTTGGGCCGGTCCGAGCTCTTGAAGTTGCCCGCCCGAACCAGCACCGACGGCTTGGTCTCGGCGTAGTCGAGGCTGGTGGTGCTGGTGAAGACCGGCTGGGTGAACATCATCGACGGCACCGCGGCCAGGTCGGTGTGCCGGAAGCCGCCGATGTCGCCGAGCCCGCTGATCAGCGGGGCGCCTGAGGGCGGGCTGATCAGGTCGAGTACGGCGGTCTCCTCCAGGCCCTTGACCATCGGCTTGACCGTGAACTGCCCACCGGTGTCCCACCTGGTCAGTTCGGTGGTGCCGTAGATGGTCGGAGTAGCCGAAGTACGCGTCGCCGCTGGACGACGGGATCGGGCTGATCTGCATCCAGGCGCCGGTGGCTCGGTTGAACTTCCACACGTCACCCTTGCCGCCGTCGTACGGGCCGCCGGTGTCGCTGGTGGCGATGTAGAGGTAGCCGCCCACCAGGTCGACGACGCCCTTGTGGGCGAGATAGCCGGTGGGCTGGCCGGGGATCCGCTCCCAGGTGGTACCGCCGTTGGTGGTGCGGTAGACCGGGTTCGCCTTGTCCGCCACGCCGATGTAGATGGTCTGCGTGGTGTTGCCGGCCGTGCCGGTGCTCTTGTCGAAGCTGACCCAGGTCAGGCCCTGGTTCTGGCTCTGGTAGCCGCTGCTGTCGTTCGGGTCCGCCCGGTAGTTGCCGACGCTCGGGAAGTTGGCCACCTTGGCCCAGGTCGCGCCGTAGTCGGTGCTGCGCCACAGGCCGTTGCCGCCCTCGGCACCGTAGTAGAGGATGCTGTTCTTGTTGGGGTCGACGGCCAGCCGCTCCCCCATGCCCCGGCCGGGCATGTTGCCGCCGTTCTTGAACGGCAGCGCGGTGGCCTGCCAGGTGGCGCCCTTGTCGGTCGAGCGCAGGATCGCGCCGTTGTTCGGGTCCCAACTGTTGGTGTACATGCCGACCGCGGCGTACACCCGGTTGGTCTGCACGGGGTCGGTGGCGAGGCTGACCACGCCGTTCCAGCCCCACTTGTCGGCGCCCACCCAGTCCAGCAGCGGCGCCCAGGACTGGGTGGACTGCTCCCAGCGGTACGCCCCGCCGATGTCGGTACGCGCGTAGATCAGGTTCTTCTCGGTCTGGTTGAAGACGATGCCCGGGACGAAGCCACCGCCGTCGATCCGGATGTTCTTCCAGCTGTACGGCTCGGACGCCGCGGCGGCGGCCGGGGTGGCGGGTGCGGCGGCGAACTGCACGACGACGGCCGCCGCGGTGGCGGCCAGCGCGGCCGCGCTCGCGCCGGCGAGACTTCTGCGCATCGGGCGGTTCCTCTCGGTTGCCCGTGGTGGGACTGGCACGTCGGATCGGGGGAGCTGCCCGGGCTCCCCGTCGGCAGGTCAGGCTCCCGCAGCCGAGGGACATTCACAGTAACCGTTGGGCCGTGAAATTTGGAAGCGCTCCCAACTGATTCGGGTCACCCCGGTCGGGTGAGGGCAGGTCACCCGGGCTCGGGACAGGATCGCGGGTGGTGGTGCCCGTGCGGGGTGGCGGGCGCCCGCGCCGCGAACCGATCCGGGAGGGAGGCCACCGATGGCCACCGCGACGATCACCCGTACCGACCAGGACATCCAGACCGACGTCCTCGACGAGCTCACCTGGGAACCCCGGGTACGCCCCAACGAGATCGGGGTGACCGTCAGCGAAGGGGTCGTGACGCTGACCGGCTGGGTGGACAGCTACGCCAAGAAGTGGGCCGCCGAGCGGGCGGCGCACCGGGTGTCCCGGGTTCGAGCGGTCGCCAACGACCTCGCCGTCCGGATCGCCACCTCCGCCGAGAAGAGCGACCCGGAGATCGCCACCGCGGCCAGCCGGGCCCTGGAGTGGGACGCCTTCGTGCCGATCGAGACGCTGGACGTGACCGTCGCCGACGGCTGGGTCACCCTGCACGGCGAGGTCGAATGGGAGTACCAGCGCCGCGCCGCCGAGCGGGCGGTCGGCCGGCTCACCGGCGTACGCGGGGTGAGCAACGGGATCACCGTCCGGCCGGGGACCCGCACCGACACGCGTGACCTGGCCCAGCGGATCGTGGACGCGCTCGCCCGCAACGGCGCCACCGAAGCCGAGGGGATCAGCGTCCGGGTGCACGGCGGCGACGAGGTGTTCCTGGAGGGCCTGGTGCACTCGATCCAGGAACGCGAGGAGATCGAGCGGGTCGTCTGGTCCGCCCCCGGCATCCATACGGTGCACAACCACGTGACCGTTTCGCGGTGAGACGGATGACCCGAGCCGGGTGATCCCGGCTCACCCCGTCGCGGACGAGGCTGGGAACCATGACTGATCCGAACGGGTTGATCACGCCCGGGCGCGAAGCGTCCGGGTGCCCCCGGCCGACGAGCCCGACCGGACGGGCCCTCGGGCGACCGGAGGTGGAGCGATGACGACGCCACTGCAGGTCACCAGCACCCGGCTGCACCTCCCGGTGACCGAGACGGACCACGTCCGGGGGCCGGCCGACGCGGCGGTCACCATCGTCGAGTACGGCGACTTCCAGTGCCGCTTCTGCGGGGCCGCGTACGCGAACCTGGCCGAGGTGCTGCGCCAGCGCGGCGACACCACCCGCCTGGTCTACCGGCACTTTCCCATCGCCAACGTCCACCCGTACGCGGAGGGCGCGGCGGAGGCGGCCGAGGCCGCCGGCCGGCGAGGGCGGTTCTGGGACATGCACGACTGGCTCTACCAGCACCAGGACCAGCTCGACCCGGTGCACCTGTCACTCGGCGTGGAGCAGCTCGGGCTGCCCCCCGACGACGTCGACGCGGAGGTGGGCGAACACATCCACGCGGACCGGATCCGGCGGGACTTCGTCAGCGGCATACGCAGCGGGGTGAGCGGCGTCCCGACCCTGTTCGTCAACGACGTCCAATACGACGGCGGCTACGACCTGGCGGACCTGCTGGCCGCCGTAGACGCCGCCGCCCCCGCCTAACCGCCCGGGTGGGGGTCGCGGGTGGGGGTCAGATCAGGCGGAGTTCGCGGGCGCGTTGGACCGCTTCCCGTCGCCGGGTCGCGTCGAGCTTGCGGTAGATGTTGCGGACGTGGGTCTTCACCGTGTTGACCGACAGGGACAACTCGCTGGCGATCTCCACGTTGGACAGGATGCTCTGCAGGTAGCGCAGGATCGTCAGTTCGCGCTCGGTGAGCGGCTCGTTCAGCGCCCGCTCCGGCCCGCCCGGCCGCTCGGCCGACTCGTCGGCCCGCCGCTCGTCCACCCCGCGTACCAGTTCGCTCACCGTCGCCCAGTGCGCCGTGCCGGAGTCAAGGTGCGCGGCGAGCAGATCGCGTACCCCAGGTTCGGCGTGGGTGAAGACCCGCCGGTAGCCCTCCGGCCCGGCCAGGTCGAGCACCTGCTCCAGGAGCCGCCCGGCGCGCCGCTCGTCGCCGCCGTCGCGGGCGAGGAGCGCGTCGAGCAGGCCGGCGGCGAGCCGGACCGGCAGCGGCCAGGACTGCGCGGCGGGGCCGGCCCAGTCGGGTAGCGCCTGTCCGGCGGCCCGCGAATCCCCGGCGCGCAGTTCCACCCGGGCCAGCGCCACCTCCAGCGCCGCCGCCTCCGCGCTCCCGGCGTCGCAGCCCCGCAGCGCGTCGGTGACCAGGACCCGGGTGGTGTCCACGTCGCCGATGCCGGCCCGCAGCTGCGCCTCGGCCGCGGTCAACCAGGCGGCCGGTTCCCGGCCCGGCACCCCCGGCCGGGCGTCGGCGACGGCCCGCAGGGCGGCCGCCGTCCGGCCGTCCGCGGCCAGCAGTTCGGCCCGGCAGAGCGCGGCCAGCGCCGCCGCCCCCGGCTCCGCGGTGGCCGGGCCGGCGAGGGCCAGGTTGGCCGCCGCCTCCGCCGGTTCGTCGCGGTGGCACGCCACCAGGGCCAGCGCGAGGTACGCGTACCCGCAGTCCAGCCGGGAGGACCAGCCCTGGCAGGCCGGCGTGTCGAGCGCCTCCCGCGCGGTGCGTTCGGCCGCCCGCAACCCGCCCCGGGCCGCGTCCAGCAACGCCGACCGGCTGGCGTCGACCAGCTCCGTACGCGAGCGCCCCGCCCGCCGGGCCGCGATCCGGGCCTCGGCGAACCGCTCCGCGGCGGCGGGGAACTCGCCCTCGGCCAGCGCCACCAGGCCGAGCGCGGTGCCGGCGACCGCCTGGGTGTCGGCGTCCTCCCCGCCCCCGGCCCGCGGGTCGTCCCCCGGCCCGATGGCGGTGCGGGTGGCGAGCAGCCGGGCAGCGGCTCGGCGTACCTCGGCGTGGTCCCCGGTGAGTCGGGCCAGGGTCAGCTCCAGCGCGGTGGCCAGCCGGTGGAACCGGTCCCGCCGCGGGGCGGGCAGGCCGCCGGCCTGCTCGGCGGCGCGCCGCAGGTGGTGGCCGGCCCGGTCGACGTCGCCGGCGTACGCCCGCTCGGCGGCGCAGGCCAGGGCCAGCTCCGGGTCCCGGCGGAGCGCGTCGGGGGGCGGCTCGGGCGGCGGTGGGCCGGCCGGCCCGTCCCGCTCGTACGGCGCCAGTTCCGGCCACCCGTCGATCAGCAGCTCGGTGGCCCGGTTCCACTCGCCTGCGGCCAGCGCGTGGCGCAGCGCCTCGGCCGGTCGGCCGTTGCCCGCGTACCAGCCGGCCGCCCGCAGGTGCAGGTCGCGCAACTCCTCGGCGGGGAGCCGACCCAGCTCGTCGCGGAGCAGGTCGGCCAGCAGCGGGTGGCAGCGGTACCAGGGCAGGGTGCCGCCGTCGTGCTGGAGGAACCCGCCGGTGCGGGCCAGGTCGGCCAGCAGCTGCCCGGCGTCGGCCCGACCGGTCACCGCGTCCGCGAGATCGGCGCAGACGGCGGCGGCTACCGCACTGTGCCGCAGCACCTCCCGGGCATCCGGATCCAGCGGGGCGAGCACCTCGTCGCGCAGGTACGCGGCGACGTCCGACCGGTCACCGCCGAACCGCTCGACGCCGCGGGCCGGGTCGGCCTGGCCGCGCAGCGCCAGCGCGGCGAAGCGCAGGCCGGCCGGCCAGCCGCCGGTCCGCTCCCGCAAGCGGGGCACCGCCGCGGCGGGCAGCGGCACCCCGTGCGCGACCAGCAGATCGGCCACCTCGTCGTCGGTGAACGCCAGTTCGTCCGGGCCGATCTCGGTCAGTTCCCCGGCCAGCCGCCACCGGTGCAGGGCCAACGGCGGGTCGGTCCGGGCGCCTGCCACCAGCCGCAGCCGCCCCTCGGTGTGGCGGAGCAGGAACTCCAGCCCGGCCAGCGCGGCCGGGTCGTGGATCCGGTGCAGGTCGTCCAGGACCAGCCGCACCGGGCGGTCCCGGGCGGCGAGCGCCGCCGCGAGCAGTTCGAGCTGGTCGGGACGGGGCGGAATGTCGGGCACCGGCGGCCGGGGCCCCTCGTCCGGTACGCCCTCCGCGGCGTCCCGCAGCGCCGCCGCCAGATACGACCAGAGCCGCTGCCCGGTGTCGCCCTCCTCCACCGCCACCCAGGCGGGCGACGGCTCGCCGCCGGCGCGCGCCCACGAGGCGAGCAGGGTGGTCTTGCCCCAGCCGGCCGGTGCGCAGACCAGCGTGACCGGCCCGGCCACCCCCCGGTCCAGCCGCTCCAGCAGCCGGGGCCGGACCAGCGCCGGCTCGGGCAGGGCCGCCGGGGCCAGCCGGGAGGCCAGCAGCGGGGGCGCCCCGGCCGCGGCCGATGATGCCGCCACGCCCACCTCCGGCACCGCCCCGCCCGGCCCGGCGGCACCGGCCAGCGCCGCGACGCCATCCCGCTCAGCCTCCTGCGACATCCGCCCCTCCCCATCCCTGTCCACCCCCGCCGCCCCTCCCCGCCCACCAGCGTTGATCAAGGAGTTTGCGTCTGAATGGGGATCAACTCAGGTGCAAACTCCTTGGTCAGCCGTGTCGTCGAGCGGGCGCCACGGGGGATGGGGGGGGTACCCGGCACGGAGCGGTTCACCCCTTCGAGGGGAGCTCCGGTCACCCGGGGCGGTCGCAACCTGGAGGCACGCGGGCGGCCGGCGGCGCGTGGCCGGCCGCCCGCCGAGGGGCGAGGACGGGAGGGGCAGGTGGCACGGATGGCACGGCTGGCCGGTGGCGGGATCACCCTCGCGGTGGCGGCGGGAGCGAACGCGGCGCGGGTCCTCGTCCGCCGAAGGGAACGTTGGCCACACGCGGTTGGCAGCGATCCGCGACCCGGACGGTGGCAGGTGGTGACCGTGGCGGGCCGGCCCGAGGAGGTTCTGCCGCGCGGACGGTGGCCGGAGCCGCTGCGCCGGCTCGAGGGCGCGGTCGAGGTGCACGCCCGGCCCGCGCCCGGCGGCCGGGGTACGGAACTGGCGGCCCGGCCGCTCGGCGGCGAGCTGCGGCTGCCCGGCCTGGCCGCCCACCTGGTCGGGGAGGATCCCGCCCGGTTCATCCGGCAGGTGCTACGGGAGGCCAAGCAGCTCGCGGAGACCGGGGAGGTGCTGCGGGCGGACCGCTCCCGGCTGGACTGCCCCGGGGTGGCCGGGTGAGGGCGCTCTGCTGGGAGGGCGCCGACGCGCTGGCGGTACGCCAGGTCCCCGACCCGGAGCTGCGCAACACCCAGGACATGATCGTCCGGGTCCGGCGGAGCGCCACCTGCGGAGCCGACCTGCCGCTGCTGGCCGGGCGAACCCCGTACCTGGCCGCCGGGGACGTGCTCGGGCACGAGTTCCTCGGCGAGGTGGTCGAGGTCGGCCCGGAGGTACGCCGGCACCGGGTCGCCGACCGGGTGGTGGTCTGCTCGGGGATCGCCTGCGGAGCCTGCTGGTTCTGCCGGCAGGGCCTCTTCGCCTGCTGCGACAACGGCACCACGGATGCGGCGGCGGCCGAGTCGGCGTGGGGTCAGCCCACCGCCGGCTGCTACGGCCATCCCGGCCCGCTGGGCGGCTTCGGCGGCAGCCACGCCGAATACGTGCGGGTGCCGTACGCCGACGTCGGCGCGTTCACCGTGCCGGACGAGGTCAGCGACGACCGGGCGGTGTTCGCCTCGGACGCCGCGCCGACCGGCTGGCTCGGCACCGAGCTGGGTGAGGTCACGCCCGGTGACGTGGTGGCGGTCTGGGGTGCCGGCGCGGTCGGCCAGCTCACCGCCGGGGCCGCCCTGCTGCGCGGGGCCGACCAGGTGATCGTCGTCGACGGCCACGACGACCGGCTGCGGATGGTCGAGCGGCACGTCGGCGCGGAACCGCTCGACTACCGGTACGTGGACGTCCCCGCCGAGCTGCGGGAGCGCAGCGGCGGCCGGGGCCCGGACGTGTGTGTGGAGGCGGTCGGCATGCCGGCCGAACCGCCGGGCCTGCTGGCCGGCCGGCTCGGTGGCGGCACGGACCGGCCGCTGGCGGTACGCGAGGCGGTGCACGCCTGCCGTAAGGGCGGCACGGTGGTGGTGCTCGGCACCTGGACCGGGTTCGTCGACACGTTTCCGCTCGGCGCGGTGATGAACAAGGGGCTCACCGTGCGCAGCGCCCGGCAGCACGGGCAGCGCTGGATCCCGATGCTGCTGGACCGGATGGCGCGCGACGAGCTGCGTACCGAGCACCTGGCCACCCACCACCTGCCGCTGGAGCGGGCCCCGGACGGGTACGCGCTGTTCCGCGACCGGGCCGACGGTTGCGTCCGAGCGGTCTTCTCGCCGTGACTCGCACCGCCGCGGGTGTCACACTCGGCGGGTGAACGACGACCGCCCGTACGACCTGGTCCTGCTCGGCGCCACGGGGTTCACCGGCGGCCTCACCGCCGAGTACCTGGCCCGGCACGCCCCGGCCGGACTGCGGTGGGCGCTGGCCGGCCGAAACCTGGGCAAGCTGGCCGGGGTACGGGACCGGCTGGCCGGGATCGACGCAGACCTGGCTGGGCTGCCGCTGCTGGCCGCCGACGTCACCGACCCGGCGTCGCTGCGGGCCGTCGCGGAGCGCGCCCGGGTGGTCGCCACCACCGTCGGGCCGTACATCCACCACGGGGAGCCGGTGGTCGCGGCGTGTGCCGCCGCCGGCACCGACTACGTCGACATCACCGGCGAGCCGGAGTTCGTCGACCTGATGTACGTGCGGCACCACGCCGAGGCGGTCCGCACCGGGGCGCGCCTGGTGCACGCCTGCGGCTTCGACTCGACCCCGCACGACCTGGGCGCCTGGTTCACCGTCAAGCAGCTCCCGCCGGACGGGCAGGTCACCGTCGACGGTTTCGTCCGGGCCGGAGGGCGCTTCTCCGCCGGCACGTACCACTCGGCGCTCACCGCGTTCTCCCGTACCGGGGAGGCCAACCGCGCGGCGCGGGCCCGCAGGGCCGCCGAGCCCCGGCCGGAGGGGCGCCGGGTCCGCGCCGTACCCGGGAAGGTGAGCCGGCCGCAGGAGATCGGCATGTGGGCGGTGCCGCTGCCGACGATCGACCCGCAGATCGTCCGCCGGTCGGCCGCGGCCCGCCCCGAGTACGGGCCGGACTTCCGCTACCGCCACTTCGCGGCGGTGAAGCGGCTGCCCACCATCCTGGCCGCCGGGGTGGGCCTGGCCGGTCTGGTCGGGCTGGTGAAGCTGCCGCCGGCCCGGCGCTGGCTGCTCGGCCGGCTCTCCTCCGGGCAGGGGCCGAGCGCCGAACAGCGGGCGAAGTCCTGGTTCCGGGTCCGGTTCGTCGGCACCGGCGGCGGCCGGACCGTGCACACCGAGGTGGCCGGGGGCGACCCCGGGTACGACGAGACCGCCAAGATGCTCGCCGAGTCGGCGCTCTGCCTGGCGTTCGACGACCTGCCGCCGACCGCCGGGCAGGTGACCACGGTGACCGCGATGGGCGACGCCCTGCTGGACCGGCTGGTGCGGGCGGGGATCACGTTCCGGGTGGTGGACGCTTGACCCTCGACCGGGTTGAGGGCCCAGGATCCGACGGCGTGGAGAGCGAACTGCGCAGCATCGGCGAGCTGGCCCGGGCCAGCGGACTCACGGTGAGCGCGCTGCGGTTCTACGACCGGTCCGGGGTGCTGGTGCCGGCGCTGGTGGACCCGGCCACCGGCTACCGCTGGTACACCGACGACCAGGTTGCCCCGGCCCGGCTGGTCGCCGGGCTGCGCCGGGTGGGGATGCCGTTGACCGGGATCGCCGACGCGCTGCGGCACCGGCACGAGCCGGCGGTGATGCACCGGCTGCTGGACGCGCACTGGCAGCGGCTGGAGGACGGCCTCGCCGACGCCCGCCGTGAGCTCTCCCGGATCCGTGCCCTGATCGATCCGGAGGAGATCACCATGACCACTCGTCTAGTGCTGAACCGCGCCGACCTGGCGGCCGCCGTCGACGCCGTCCGGTTCGCCGTCGGCACCGACCCCGAACTGCCGGTGCTGGCCGGCGTGCTGCTGGAGGTCGAGGCGGACGGCGTACGGCTGGTAGCCACCGACCGGCACCGGCTGGCCGTCGCCCGTGCGGCCGGGAAGGTCGACGGCCCCGAGGTCCGCGCGTTGCTCCCGGCGGACGCGGTGGACGAGCTGCGTGCCCTGCTGGACACCGGCGAGGGGATCACCCAGGAGGCCCACCTCACCGTCGCGGCGGACCGGGTCGAGGTCGAGATCGCCGGCCGCGCGCTGGCCGCCGCGGCGCTGCCGTGCGAGTTCCCGGACTACCGCCGGCTGCTGCACGGCTTGGTCCCCGGCGTGCCGACGTACCGGATCCCGGTGGACGTGGGCGCGCTGCGCGGCGCGCTCACCGCCGACGGCGCTCCGGTGCTGGTCCGCGAGCACGCCGGGGTACCCACCGAGGTGACCGTGCTCGGCCTGGACGAACGCGGCGGCTTGCGCCTGGTCGGGCCGAACGAGGCCACGGCGACACACGAGGCGGCGGAGCCGGACGGGGTGCGGGTCGGGGTGAACCGGGAGTACCTGCTCGACGCCCTGGACGCCGGGGACCGCGGCCAGCTCGTGCTGGAGCTGGACGGCCCGATCACCCCGCTGGCCGTCCGCCGCCCGGACGACGCGGACGCCTTCTCCATCCTCATGCCGGTCCGGCTCTGACCCGCCCGCGCCGCAGCGCCGGTCGCGCGCCCCTCAGGCCGGGCCGGGCCGGCGGGGCCGCGACGGTAGCATCTGGGGGTCCCACCTGACTGCCTGGACGGAGGCGTACGGAGCAGCATGCTCGACATGGAGTTGATCCGGAAGGATCGCGAGGCGGTGGCGACCGCGCTGGCGAAGCGTCTGGATCCCGCCGAGGTCAACCGGGCGCTGGACGAGATCCAGCGGCTCGACCAGGAACGTCGCGCCCTGATCGGTGAGATCGACGCCGAGCGGCAGCGCCGCAAGGCGGAGGCGCGGGCGTACGCGCAGGCCAAGCGTTCCGGCGTCGCGCCGGAGCCGGTCGCGCCGGAGGCCGAGCGCAAGCAGCTCGCCGAGCTGGAGTCCCAACTGGACGAGGTGCAGTCCCGGCTGCGCACCGCCATGAGCGAGCTGCCCAACCTGCCCGCCGACGACGTCGTCGCCGGCGGCAAGGAAGCGAACCAGGTCGTCAAGACCTTCGGCGAGCCGCCGGTGATCGAGAAGGTCCAGGACCACGTCGAGCTGTCCCGCCTCCTCGGCCTGGTCGACCACGAGCGCGGCGTGAAGCTCGGTGGCTCCGGCTTCTGGATGTACACCGGCCTCGGTGCCCGGCTGGAGTGGGCGCTGCTCAACTGGCTGATCGAGCAGGACATCAAGGCCGGGTACGAGTTCCTGCTCCCGCCGCACCTGCTGCTCGACAGCGCCGGCTTCGCGGCCGGGCAGTTTCCGAAGTTCTACGACGACGTCTACCACCTCGACCGGCAGTCCGCGCCGCGCGGGCAGTTCCTGCTGCCCACGGCGGAGACGGCGATCCTCGGGGCGTACCAGGACGAGATCCTGGAGACGGCGAAGCTGCCGCTGAAGGCGTTCGCCTACACCCCGTGCTACCGGCGCGAGGCCGCCGGCTCGCACTCCGACGAGCGCGGCACCGTGCGCGGCCACCAGTTCAACAAGGTGGAGATCTTCCAGTTCACCCTGCCCGAGCAGGCGGACACCGCGCTGGCGGAGATGGTCGCCCACGTGGAAGGCCTGGTCGAGCGGCTGGGCCTGCACTACCAGACCAGCCTGCTCGCGGCCGGCGACGCCAGCGCCGCGATGCGGAAGACCCTGGACGTCGAGGTCTGGATGCCGAGCACCGGCAAGTACAAGGAGGTGTCGTCGGTCTCCTGGGGCGGTGACTACCAGGCCCGCCGGGCGGCCATCCGCTACCGCGAGCCGGGCGGCAAGCAGACCCGCTTCGTGCACACCCTCAACGGCTCGGCGCTGGCCACCAGCCGGCTCTTCCCGGCCATCCTGGAGCAGTTCCAGCAGCCGGACGGCTCGGTGCTGGTGCCGGAGGTGCTCCGCGACAAGCTCGGCACCGACCGGCTCACCCCGGTCCGCTGATCCCGCGACGGCGGGGTCGGGCCACGCCCGACCCCGCCGTCGGCTACTCGGCTCCCTCCTCAGGTACGGACGGGACGAATCTTTGGCCTCGTGCGGCGATACATTCCACATCGGCGCGAAACTATCCTGACCATCGATGCCGCGTCCGGTCGCTGGACGACGCATTCGGAACCCCGCACCGGCATTGGTCGAGCGAGGGCTTCCCGTCGATTAAGGTGGGGTTCGTGCTGTTTGACCGATTGATCTCGCGGTGGGCCCTCGGCTGGCTGCTCGCCGCGCTCGGCGTACCGCTGCTGCTGGTGGCGGCGCTGCTGGTCGGCCGGGCGCTGACCGGCAGCCCGGCACCGGCCCCGGCCGCCGCGGGCGCCACGCCCGTCGTCACCACGCCGGCATCGCCGACCACGAGCCCGACGCCGGAGGAGTCCGTGCCGCCCGCGGCACCCGCCCCGGACAACCTGCCGGTGGTCACGTACGCCCCGGCGCCTCGCGGGTTCCCCGCCGACCCGGGCACAGGCGATATCCGGCCGCTCACCGAGGGGGCGACGCCGAGCCGGAACGTCGCCGCGTACGACGCGCCGGGCGGGCGGCCGCTGGCCTTCCTCGCCCCCACCATCAGCGGCGTCAAGCTGACCATGCCGATCGTCGACCGGCGGGTCGGTTGGACCGCCGTGCTGCTGCCCTCGGCGAACCGCCGGATCGCCTGGCTCCCGGTCGGCGGCTGGACCACGGTCGCCCTACGCGACCAGATCGTGGTGGAACGCCGGCCCCACCGCCTCACCTGGTACCGGGACGGCCAGGCGATGCGGTCCTGGGAGGTCAGCCTCGGCGCGCCCGGCCAGTCCACCCCGCTCGGTCGCACCTTCATCCTCGGCCGTACGCCCCCACCCCAGTCGGTCTACGGCGGCGTCGACATCTTCGCCCTGGGCGCGATCCCCGACGACCCGGACGCGGTGCCGACCGGCCTGCGCGGCGCGCACATCGGCCTGCACAGCTGGCACACCGACGCCACGCTCGGCAAGAACGTCACCAACGGCTGCATCCGGTTGACCCGCAGCGGCCAGCGCCAACTCCTCGCCGAGGTGCCGCCGGGCACCAGCGTTGTGGTGGTCGACCAGCTCACCACCCCACCGGCGACCGCCTGACCCGGCTCACCGGCCGAGCAGCCAGCCGTTCTCCTCGCGCGTGGAAGTGCGCGGTCATCGGAGACTGACGGCGGCCGGGCCGGGTAACCGCCGGGTCCGCGCACCGCGACACGGGGAGGTCACCATGGCGGCGCCGACGGAGCGAGTCGACACGATCGTGCTGATCCACGGGCTCTGGTTGACCCCGCGTAGCTGGGAGCACTGGGCCGAACGGTACCGGGCGCGGGGCTTCCAGGTGCTGGCGCCGGCCTGGCCCGGCTTGGAGGCCGAGGTCGAGGAGCTGCGGGCGGATCCGACCCCGATCGCCGGGCAGCGCATCGCGGACATCACCGACCACTACGCCCGGATCATCCGGGAGCAGCCCCGACCGCCGATCATCATGGGGCACTCGTTCGGCGGCCTGATCGTCCAACTCCTGGTCGCCCGGAGGCTGAGCGCCGCCGCCGTGGCCGTTCATCCCGTTCCGGTCGACGGGGTGCAGGAGTTCCCGTTGAGCACCCTCCGGTCGGTCTTTCCCGTCCTGGACAGCCCGACCCACCTGCACCGTGCGGTGCCGATGAGCCCGGACGACTTCCTTTTCGTCTTCGGCAACACGATGAGCCGGCAGGAGTCCGACGCGGCCTGGGAACGGTATGCCATCCCCGCAGCGGGGCACGTCCTCTTCGAGGCCGTCTTCGCCAACCTCGAACCGGGCGGAGTCACGAAGATCGACAGCCACGAGTCCGACCGGGCGCCCCTGCTGCTGCTCGCCGGAGACGCCGACCACGTCGTGCCGCCCCCGGTGGTCCGCCTCAACGCCGACATCTACCGGCCTTCCCGGGCCCTCACCGGCTACCAGGAGTTCCCCGGCCGGTCGCACTTCGCGATCGGCGGGCCGGGCTGGGAGGAGGAGGCCGACTTCGCGCTGGAGTGGGCGGTCGAGGCGGCCAACGAGTTCTCCCAAACCGTGGTGACCCAAGCCCCCGGCCGCCGCTGACGCCCCTGGACGATCATGGAGTTGCGGCACCGAATGAAACAGACCGATCAGTCGTGCAGTCCTTACGGCGCCTCAACCGTCAGGGCCCGCTCCCCCGCGTCGGCGGCTGACGGCTGGCGCGGTATGCGGGCGTCCAGCGGCTCGGCAAGCTTCCGCCACAGGAAATCCAGCACCAGCGCCCAGATGAACGCGTGCTGTTCGTTGTTGGCGGCGGCGCCGTGCCCGCCTTCGACGTTCTCGTAGTAGGACACGTCCTGGCCGTGCTCGCGTAGCCGGGCCGCCATCTTGCGGGCGTGCCCCGGATGTACCCGGTCGTCCCGTGTCGACGTGACGAGCAGGACCGGCGGGTACGCCGGCCCGCCGCGGATGTTGTGGTACGGCGAGTACTCCCGCAGGTAGGCCCAGTCCCCCGCCCGGTCCGGGTCGCCGTACTCGGCCATCCAGGAGGCGCCTGCCAGCAGCCGGTGGTAGCGCCGCATGTCGAGCACCGGCACCCGCGCGACGACCGCGCCGAAGAGCGCGGGGTAGCGGGTCAGCATCACCCCCGTCAGCAGCCCGCCGTTGCTGCCGCCCTCGATGCCGAGCTGCGCCGGCGTGGTGATCCCCCGTGCCACCAGGTCGGCCGCCACCGCGGCGAAGTCCTCGTACGCCCGGGGCCGGTTCTGCCGCATCGCGGCCCGGTGCCACTCGGGTCCGTACTCCCCGCCGCCCCGGATGTTCGCCACGACGTACGTGCCACCCCGGGCCAGCCAGCCCCGGCCGATCACGCCGCTGTAGTGCGGGAGCTGGGATATCTCGTACCCGCCGTACCCGGTGAGCAGCGTCGGCCCGGCAGGCGAATCCTGGTTCCCCACCACGAAGTACGGCACCCGCGTACCGTCGGCCGAGGTGGCGAAGAACTGGCGTACCGCCAGGCCCTCGGCGTCGAAGAACGCCGGCTCCCGCTTGAGGGTCTCGACGCCGCCGCCGACCTGTCCGAGCCGCAGCGTCGCCGGTTGGCGAAACCCTTCCGAGGCGAGCAGGTAGGCGTCGTCGTTGTCCGGGTCGGTGTCCACGATTCGGCTGTGGTCGTCCGCCGGCACCCCCGCGAGCGGCTCCCGCCGCCACTCCGGCTCGCCGGGCGTCAGCACCTCCAGCCGGCTCCGCACGTCGGCGAGGGTGGCCAGGATCAGGTGGTTCCTGGTCCAGACGTGGTAGCTCAGCGCCGTGTGGCCGTCCGGCCGGAAGAGCACGGTCAGGTCCCGCTCCCCAGCGAGGAACGCGTCGAATCTCGCCGCCAGCAGGGCACCCGCGGGATGGGTCACGCCGCCGACCTGCCAGGGCGAGCGGAGCCGGATCACGAGCCATTCCCGATGTACGTCCCAGCCGGCGTCCTCCGGCACCGCGATCCGGATCCGCTCCCCCGCCTCCGTCAGGAGGTAGCTCTCACTGCGGTAGAAATCCAGGCTGCGCCCGACGAAATCGCGCTCGAACCCGGGTGTCGAGTCGTGCGAGGCACCCACGCCCACGTCATCGACACGTCCCTCGTAGACGACTTCGGCCTCGGCCAGCGGCGTGCCTCGTCGCCACCGCTTGACGATGCGCGCGTACCCGGAGGTGGTCAGCGACCCCGGCCCGAAGTCGGTGGCGACGTAGATGTGGTCCGCGTCGATCCAGCAGACATCGCTCTTGGCCTCGGGAAGCGTGAAGCCGTCCTCGACGAAGGCCCGGCGGCCCAGGTCGAACTCGCGGACCACCACCGCGTCCGCGCCACCCCGGGAGAGGCTGACCAGACAGCGCTGGTAACCGGGGCGCAGCACCGTCACGGCGCTCCAGACCCAGTTCTCGCTCTCGTCAGCGGCCAACGCGTCGACGTCGAGCAGCACGTCCCATTCCGGCTCGGGCCGGCGGTACTGGTCGAGGGTGGTCCGCCGCCAGAGCCCACGAGGGTGCGCCGCGTCTCGCCAGAAGTTGTAGTAGAAGCCATCGCCCCGCCAGCCCGGGTCGGGAATGCGGTCGTCGGCGTCGAGCACCTGCCGGATCTCGGCCCGCAGGGCGGCGAACCGCTCGCCCCCGGTCAGCGCGGCGGCAGTCTCCGCATTGCGCTCCCGCACCCACCCGGCGGCTTCCACCCCATCAAGGTCTTCGAGCCAGAGGTACGGGTCATCACCCTCACCGGTCGCCACCTCGCCACTATCCCCGAAAAGTGAGCTGTATCCATGTCCGGCCGACTGTCGGCATAGCGACTCAGAACGGCCCGACCGGCATGGGTTCGCCGTCAGTGGGTATGACGGGGGTCATGAGGGCGAGCTTCCGGCTTGGCCGGATCGCGGGCGTACCCATCGGGGTCAACTGGAGCGTCCTGGTCATCTTCGGGTTGATCGCCTGGGCGCTGTCGGCCAGTCTGTTCCCACGTTCCTACCCCGGCAATTCGACCGCCGCGTACGTGGGTGCGGGGCTGGCCGCGTCCGTGGTGTTCTTCCTCGGCCTGCTCGCCCACGAGGTGGCGCACTCGGTGATCGCCAGGCGTAACGGGATCGAGGTCGAGGACATCACGCTCTGGCTCTTCGGCGGGGTGTCCAAGCTGAAGGGGGAGGCGAAGGATCCCGGCGCCGAGCTGCGGATCGCCGGAATCGGGCCGCTGGTGAGCCTGCTGATCGGGATCTTCTTCGGCGTGATCGCCGCGCTGGTCGCCTTCGCCAGCGGCCGCGGCCTGCTGGTCGGCGCGCTGTCCTGGCTGGCCGGCATCAACGTCCTGCTGGCGATCTTCAACGTGCTGCCGGCCGCCCCGCTCGACGGCGGGCGGCTGCTGCGCGCGGTGGTGTGGAAGGCCACCGGCGACCGGACGAAGGCATCGGTGGTGGCCGCCCGCGCCGGCTGGGGGCTCGGCATCCTACTGATCGCCGTCGGGCTCTGGCAGTTCTTCAGGGGCGCCGGGATTGGCGGGCTCTGGCTGGCGGTGATCGGCTGGTTCCTGATCGGGGCCGCCGGCGCGGAGGAGCGCCAGGCCCGGATGGGCAGCGCGCTGCAGGGGGTACGCGTCGCCGACGTGATGACCCCGCAGCCGCAGACCGCCAACGGGGAGATGACCGTCGCCGACTTCGTGGACCACCATCTGTTCGCGTACCGGCACACGGCGCTGCCCCTCACCGAGGACGGGCGACCCGTCGGCCTGGTCACCCTCGACCGGGTACGCGGCATCCCCGCCGACCGGCGGATGTCCACCACCCTGGCCGAGGTCGCCTGCCGCGCCGACGACCTGGTGCTCGCCAACCCGGACGAACAGCTCACCGACCTGCTTCCCAAGCTCAGCGCGTGCGCCGATGGCCGGGCGCTCGTGGTGACCGAACAACGCCTGGTCGGGATCGTCTCGCCCAGCGACATCAGCCGGGCGGTGCAGCGCGGCCACATGCGCGAGCAGATGGCCGCCGGACGCCGCTAGGCCGGGAAGTACCGGTCCAGCTCGTCGGTGCGGAACTTCCCGTCCGGGTCGAGGGCGCGCAGCAGGTTACGGAAGTCGTCGTACCGGGGGTACGTCGCGGCCGGGTCACACGCGAAGAGCTTGCCCCAGTGCGGGCGCGGCGCGAAGGGCGCCAGCCGTTCCTCCACCTCGGCCAGCACCGGGGCCACGGCCGCCGGGTCGCCGATCCAGGTGAAGTGGATCGCGAGGGTGTCCCGGCCGTGGTTCGGGCTGAGCCACAGCCCGTCCGCAGCGACCGTACGCAGCTCGCAGACCTGCAACACCGCGGCGATCCGTTCGGCGGCCGGGTCGAGCGCGGCGAGCGCGGCGACGGCCGCCGCACGCGGCAGGTGCCACTCCGACTGGAGTTCGTCGCCGCTGCTCGGGGTGAAGCCGAGCCGGAAGTGCGGCAGCCGCTCGTGCCACGCCCCGGGCTCGCCGAGCTGGGCGGTGCAGTGCTCCGCCGGCATGCCTGGCACCGGGTGGCAGGGCGCGTCGGCGGCGACGGTGTCCAGCCAGTCCGCCGGGAGGGGCGGCTCGTCGGCCCGCTGCTTGAGCCACACCTGGTCCAGCCGCGACGAGCGCCAGCGGGTGAAGACGCTGACGCTGTACGCCGCGTCGCAGGCGGCGTCGAGCGCGGCGCGCGGCAGACCGAGCCGGACGTACTGCCGCACGTCGAACGTGGGCACCACATCGAGGGTGACTCGATTGACCACGCCCAGCGCGCCGAGGTTGACCACCATCCCGGCGAACCGCGGATCGGTGCGGTCCAGGGTGAGCAGGTCACCGCTGGCGGTGACCAGCTCCAGCGCGGCCACGGCGGTGGCCAGGTTGCCGTGGGCGGCACCCGAGCCGTGGGTGGCGGTGGCGACCGCGCCGGCCACCGAGATGTGCGGCAGCGAGGCGAGGTTGGCCAGCGCGTACCCCTCGGCGTGCAGGCGGGTGGCGACGTCGCCGTAGCGCAGGCCGGCGGCGACGGTGACCGTGCCGCGGTCGCGGTCCAGCGCGACGGTGGGCGGCAGCCCGGCCACCGAGACCAGCTCCCCGGTGGTGTCGCCGAGGCGGTTGAACGAGTGCCCGGTGCCCAGTGCCCGGATCCGGTCGGCCGTGGCCACCAGCCGGCGCAGCTCGTCGATGCTGGCCGGCTCGTGCCGCGCCCGGGCGGCGTACCGGACGTTGCCCGCCCAGTTGCGGCCGGCCAGCGGCAGCGCCCCGTGGCTGCGGTGCAGCTCCATCGTCGTGCCCCCGATCCTGTGCCGTGGTCCCGGTGCATCATGCATCAACTGTCAAGGCACGGCCGGCCGCGGGCGTCGGCGGTGGGACCGGGCCCCACCGCCGATGGGTCAGAGCTGCCGCATGACCTCGGTGGCGACCAGCTCCAGGTGGTCCAGGTCGGCCAGGTCGAGCACCTGGAGGTAGACCCGCCGACTGCCGATCGCGGCGTACCGGCCGAGCTTGTCGACGACCTCGGCGGGCGTGCCGGCGAGGCCGTTCTCGCGCAGCTCGGCGGGCTGCCGGCCGATCGCCGCCGCGCGCCGCGCCACCTCGGCCTCGTCCCGCCCGCAGCAGAGCACCAGGGCGTTGGACCAGACCATGGTGGACGGGTCCCGGTCGATCTCGGCGCAGGCGTCCTTCACCCGCCGGAACTGGGCTGCCGAGTCCTCGACCGAGACGAACGGCAGGTTGAACTCGTCGGCGTACCGGGCGGCGAGCCGGGGCGTGCGTCGGGGACCTTTCCCGCCGATCAGGATGGGCGGCCGGGGCTGCTGCACCGGCTTGGTCAGCGCGGGCGAGTCGCTGACCGGGTAGTACTTGCCGGGGAAGTCGAACGTCGCGCCGACCGGGGTCTCCCAGAGACCGGTGATGACGGCGAGCTGCTCCTCCAGCCGGTCGAAGCGCTCTGCCAGCGGCGGGAACGGGATGCCGTACGCGCTGTGCTCCTCGGCGTACCAGCCGGTGCCGATGCCCAGCTCGACCCGGCCGCCGCTCATCTGGTCGACCTGCGCGACGGTAATCGCGAGCGGGCCGGGGAGCCGGAAGGTGGCCGCGGTCATCAGGGTGCCGAGCCGGATCCGGGCGGTGTCCCGAGCCAGGCCGGCGAGGGTGGTCCAGGCGTCCGTCGGGCCGGGCTCGCCGGTCACCGAGCCCATCTTCAGGTAGTGGTCGGAGCGGAAGAAGGCGCCGAAGCCGGTCTCTTCGGCGCAGCGTGCCACGGCGAGCAACTGGTCGTAGCTGGCGCCCTGCTGAGGTTCGGTGAAGATCCGCAGTTCCATGGCCCGAGCAATGAGCCGCCTCCCCCGCTCGGCGCGAAAGGCCGGGCCCGTTGTCGACGCCTCGCCCGCGGAGGAGCCCCGACCTCGCCACATTCCTTGACAGGCATATGAGCGGCAAGGCATATTAGGTGGGTGCCCGTCGACGCCTTCGCCGTCCTGGCCGAGCCCACCCGGCGCCGCATCCTCGACCGGTTGCGCCAGGCCGAGAGCAGCGTCGGTGGCCTCGTGGACGCGCTGAGGATGAGCCAACCGGCCGTCTCCAAGCACCTCAAGGTGCTCCGCGAGGCTGGCTTCGTGACCTGCCGCACCGCCGCCCAGCAGCGGATCTATCGGCTCAACGTGCGCCCGCTGCGGACCGTGGACGACTGGCTCGGGCCGTACCGGCGGATATGGACGGACCACCTCGACGCCCTGGAGCGCCATCTCGACAGTCAGGAGTGACGATGGACCGCGACAACTTCCGCCCTGGCCCGCTCGCCGAGGTCGCCCAAATACCGGTCGGCGACCGGTGGGACCTGGTGTTCGTCCGGGACCTGCGGCACCCGCCGGAGAAGGTGTGGGCCGCGCTGACCGAACCCGACCGGCTCGCCCAGTGGGCACCCTTCCTCGCCAGCCGCGACCTCGGCACGCCCGGCGACGCCACGCTCAGCACGGTCGACGGCGAGCAGCGCTTCGACGCGCCCGCGACCGTGCTCCACGCCGAACGACCGGCGCTGCTCGAATACACCTGGGGCGACGACCTGCTGCGCTGGGAGCTGACCCCGACGGACGCGGGCACCCGGCTGACCCTGCGGCACCGGATCGGCAAGCCCGACCTCGCCCCGATGGTGGCCGCCGGCTGGCACCTCTGCCTGGACGTCGCCGGCCATCTGCTCGACGGCGACCCGGTCGGCCCGATCCGCGGCGCCGAGGCGATGGACTTCGGCTGGGAGCGGCTGCGTGACGCGTACGCCGAGCGCCTCGGGCCGGGCCACCCGCGTGAGGCCGGCGAACTAACCTGAGGCGTGACCTCAACGGCCGTCTCCATCAGGGGGCTTCGGGTGGCCTGTTCACCGGCCTGGAGGTGCTGGTCGTCCTCACCCTGCCGACGGTCGCCGCGTTGCTCGGTGGCACCGGGTCGACCGAGCTCGGGTGGGGCCGGGTGCTGACCCGGCCGCGCTCTCCGCACTGGGCGTCGCGGCATACCTGAGGCTGGCCAGCGACCGGAACCGCGCGGCAATCTGACCCCGATCTCACCCGGCCACCGGGTTCCTGGACCGGTCATCGCACGAGGCGCCGCCGGGACGCCGGCGGTGCCTCCCGGGCCCGCCGCCCGCCGACCTCAATGCACGGCGGCCGGGACGTCCGGCAGGGTGATCGCCGTGGCGGCCTTGCGGATCGGCTCGGTGACCCGGCGGATCATGCGCTCCCGGCCGGGGAGGCGCGGCATGAGCCGCAGCATCAGCGTCTGGAACCGGATCTGCGCGGCCGAGCCGAGCACCATGCCCTTGAGGTTGCGCTCGGCGAGCTGCTGGTTGGCCGCCACGAACGGGCGCATCCGCCGCTCGTACGCGGCGAACCCGGCGGCCGGATCGCCGCCCGCCTCGGCCAGCGACGCCGCCAGCACGTACGCCCCGACCAGGCTCAGGCTGGTGCCCTGCCCCGAGGCGGGCGAGGCCCCGTACCCGGCGTCGCCGACCAGCGCGATCCGCCCGGTCGACCAGCGGTCCATCCGCACCTGACTCATCGCGTCGAAGTAGAAGTCCGGCGCGTCTGCCATCGCGTCGAGCAGCTCCGGCACCCGCCAGCCGCTCCCGGCGAACGCCCGGGCCAGCGCCGTCCGCTGCGCGGCGACGTCCCGGTGGTCGGGCTCCTCGGCCGGCGACGGGAAGAGGAAGAGCGCGCGGGCGTCCGGCGCGCCGGCGGTCCGGTAGACGCCGACCGTACGCCCCGGGGCGGGGTGCATCAGCTCGACGCGCTCCTCGCCGTACTCGGCCGGAACGGTGAAGATCGCGATGTGGTGCCCGAGCGGGCGCAGGTGCGCCGAGCCGGGCCCGAAGGCCAGCCGCCGGACCGTCGAATGCAACCCGTCAGCGCCGATCACCAGGTCGAAGCGGCGGTTCGACCCCCGCTCGAAGGCGACCTCCACCCCGTCTCCGGACGGGCTCAGCGCGGCGATCGAGTCGCCGTGGACGTACTCCACGTCGTCGGTGGCGTCGACCAGGATGCGGGCCAGGTCACCGCGCATGATCTCGACGTCGTCCCCCTCCCGGCCGCCGAAGAGCGCGGCGTCCATGGTGGCGAGTTGCGCCCCGTCGGCGTCGACGAAGCGGGCCAGCCGCATGCCGGTGTCGTGGCGGCTCACCTCTTCGCGCAGGCCCATCCGGTCCACCACGGTCAGGGCCGCGCCCCGGATGTCCACCTTGTAGCCGCTGTCGCGGAGGGCCGGGGCCCGCTCGACGACGGTCGGGCGGAAGCCGTGGCGGCGCAGCCACCAGGCGAGGGCAGGGCCGGCGACGCCGGCGCCGGAGATCAGCACATCGGTCATGCCGGCCACTGTACGTACGTGTTAGACAGTTGTGCAAGACGTTTGTGCGAGAAGTCCGCTACGCTGTTCCCATGGGAAATCGGGAGGACCTGCTCGCCGGGGCCAAGCGCTGCCTGATCGAGAAGGGCTACGCCGGCACCAAGGCCCGCGATGTCGCCGCCGCCGCCGGCACCAGCCTGGCCGCCATCGGTTATCACTTCCGCACCACGAAGGCGCTGCTCAACGAGGCCCTCATCGAGGCGATGGCGGAGTGGGGCGAGGAACTGGGACGCGTCCTCGCCGACGACGCCGGCCCGAACGCCACGCCGCAGGAGCGGTTCGAGGCGGCCTGGGAGCGGATCATCGAATCCTTCGACCGGCTGCGGCCGCTCTGGGCCATCCAGTTCGAGCTGATCTCGCAGATGGACCGCGCGCCCGAGCTGCGGGAGGCGTTCGCCACCGCCAACCGGCAGGCCCGAATCGGCCTCGCCGAGATCTTCCACCGGCTCGACCCGGCGGTCGACGAACCGGCCGCGCTCACCCTCGGCGCCTTCCACCAGGCCCTGCTCGCCGGATTGGCGACCCAGTGGCTGGTCGATCCGGGAGCGGCCCTGTCCGCCAAGGAGCTTACCCGGGCGCTACGGACCGTCACCGACGAGTTCCGCGCCGGCCAGGGCTGACTCGACACGGACAGCCCGCCGAATCCATACCACGGCGACTTCCGAGGACGGCCGATCCCGTTAAGGAAGCGTGCCCTCGGATGGGCCGGAACAGCCGGCCGGAATATGACAGTCCCATGACGGGAAATCACAAACACATGACGATTCTCAATCACCTGTTGTCACATTCGGGGACGAACGGCGACAGTGAACCCACGCCACGGACACCCCCGCCGGGGCGGAACGAAACCCCCAACTAGCGTTGAATCAACCGGTCCACACCGGGTACAGGCACGTCCGCCGAGCCTACGGACGACCGATTTTGACCCAGGCGAGGCGTCGATTTTTGTGGGCATATCCACAATCCCCGCAGGCCCGGCTGGCTTTTCGCTGATGACGTCGGTAGGTTTCCGGGCCAGCCCCCTGTGGCCTACTAAATGTGACCGATGTTGATACCGACGGACGAGACACGAAGATGGCCACCGATGGCGCGATCCGCCAGCGGTGTCACCGGAGAGGGGATCGTGCCCGCACTCACAGTGAAGTCGCTCTACAAGATTTTCGGCAATCGCGCTGACGAGGCGATGAGACGCCTCGCGAGCGGCGCCCCGCGCGCCGAGGCGCTGGCCGGCCTGCCGGCCACCGCCGCCGTGATCGACGCGAACTTCGAGGTACGCCCCGGCGAGATCTTCGTCGTGATGGGCCTGTCCGGTTCGGGCAAATCCACCCTCATCCGGATGCTCAACGGCCTGCTCCGGCCGACCCGCGGTAGCGTGCAGGTCGACGGCGTCGAACTGACCACGCTCAAGCCCGCCGCGCTGCGCAAGCTGCGGCGGGAGAAAATCAGCATGGTCTTCCAGCACTTCGCGCTCATGCCGCACCGGACGGTGCTGGAGAACGCGGGCTACGCGCTGGAGGTCGCCGGCCTGCCCAAGGCGGAGCGGCGCGAGCGCGCCCTGGACGCGCTGCGCATGGTCGGTCTCGAGGAGTGGGCGGACAAGCTCCCCCACAACCTCTCCGGCGGCATGCGGCAGCGGGTCGGGCTGGCCCGCGCCCTCGCGGCCGGCACCGACATCCTGCTGATGGACGAGGCGTTCTCGGCGCTGGACCCGCTCATCCGCCGGGAGGTCCAGGACCAACTCCTGGAACTCCAGGCCGAGCTGGGCAAGACCATCATCTTCATCACCCACGACCTGAACGAGGCCATGCGTCTCGGCGACCGGATCGCGGTGATGCGGGACGGCCGGATCGTCCAGATCGGCACCGCCGAGGAGATCCTCACCGACCCGGCCAACGACTACGTGGCGCAGTTCGTCGCCGACGTCGACCGGACCCGGATCCTGACCGCCTCGTCAGTGATGGAGAAGCCGCATCACGTGTTGGACGTCAACGCCGGTCCCCGGGTGGCCGCCCGCGCCCTGCGGGAGAGCCAGACCTCAGTGGTCTACGTGACCGGGCCGATGAAGCAGTTCCTCGGCACGGTCACCGAGGACGAGGTGCTGCGGGCGCTGCGCGAGGGCCGGCCGAGCCTCGACGGGTACGTCTCGACCGAACGGGTCCGCACGGTCGCCGAGGACACGGCGGTGGCCGACCTGTTCGCCGACTGCGCGGAGAGCCTGCACCCGGTGGCAGTCCTGGACGACCGGGGCCGGCTGGCCGGGGTGATCCCGCGGATCACCCTGCTCAGCGCCCTGGCCAGCGCGACCCCGGAGGGGGCGCCCACGGTGGACGGGGCGCCGGACGGGCCGGCGCAGTCCGGCGTCGAACTGGTCTCTGCGAAGGGAGAGCCGGCATGAGCATCGCGCAGTCCCCGCTCGACGCGTGGCTGCCCCGGTTGCCGCTCGGCACCTGGACCGAGTCCGCCGTCGACTGGGCCACGCGTACCCTCGGACCGGTCTTCGACGCGGTCGCGGCCGTGGTCGAGGCCCTGGTCCGGCCGCTCGATGCCCTGCTCACCGGCGTACCGGCGGTGGCGGTCGTCCTGGTCCTGGCCGCGCTCGGCTGGTGGCTGCGTGGCTGGAAGTTCGGCCTCGGCAGCGCAATCGGCCTCGGCCTGGTGGCCGGGATGCCGTACTGGGAGGAGACCATGAGCACCCTCGCCCAGGTGCTCGTGGCCAGCGTGCTCGCCCTGCTGCTGGCGATCCCGCTGGGCGTCTTCATCGCCGAGAACAAGCGGGCGTCCGCCCTGGCCCGGCCGGTGCTGGACCTCATGCAGACCATGCCGGCGTTCGTCTACCTGATCCCGGCGATCTTCTTCTTCGGCATCGGCACCGTACCCGGTGTGCTGGCCACGCTGGTGTTCAGCATGCCGCCCGGGGTACGCCTGACCGAGCTCGGCCTGCGTCAGGTCGACCAGGAGATCGTCCAGGCCGCGGAGTCGTTCGGTGCGCCGCCGTGGATGGTGCTGCTCCGGACCAAGCTGCCGCTGGCCCTGCCGACGATCATGACCGGGGTCAACCAGGTCATCATGCTGGCCCTGTCCATGGTGGTCATCGCCGGCATGGTCGGCGCCGGCGGCCTCGGCGACGTGATCATGTTCGCGCTCTCCCAGGTCGAGGTGGGCAGCGGCTTCGAGGGCGGGATCGCCGTCGTGGTCCTCGCCGTGGTGCTCGACCGGCTCACCGACTCCGTGGGCGACCGGTTCCCCTCCGCGCGGGCGCAACGCCTCGCGCGGCAGGCTGCCTGACCGTCGCCCTCCGCCGGCACCTCTGTTCCCGCGTACGCGGGTCTGCCGGCTGTTCAGAGAGGAAGGAAACTCTTGTTCACCACCCTGAAGCGCGTCCTGGCGCTCGCGGTGACCGCCACCCTGGCACTGGGCGGCGCCGCCTGCAGCGCGAAGTCGGACGGCGGGTCCGGCAACGGCAAGAAGATCACCATCGGCTACATGGCCTGGGACGAGGCCGTCGCCGCGTCCCATCTGTGGCAGCACATCCTTGAGGAGAAGGGCTACCGGGTCCAGCTCAAGAACCTGGAGGCCGGCCTGGTCTACGGCGGCCTGGCCAACGGCGACATCGACCTCTTCCTGGACGGCTGGCTGCCCCAGACCCACGCCTCCTACATGGAGAAGTACGGCGACAAGCTCGAGAAGCTCGGCGTCTGGTACGACGACGCCAGCCTCAGCATCGCCGTGCCGAAGTACGTCGAGGGCGTGGACTCGCTCGAGGACCTGGCCGCCAAGGCCGGCACCTTCGGCGGGCAGATGATCGGCATCGAACCGGGTGCCGGCCTCACCAAGGCCACCCAGGAGAAGGTGCTGCCCAGCTACGGCCTGGACGGCGCCATGAAGCTGAAGACCTCCTCCACCCCGGCCATGCTGGCCGCGCTCGACAGCGCGATCGCCGCGAAGAAGCCGATCGCGGTCACCCTCTGGCACCCGCACTGGGCGTACGCCAAGTACGAGCTGAAGGACCTGACCGACCCGAAGGGCACGCTGGGCGCCGCCGAGCAGATCAACACCTTCGGCCGGAAGGGCTTCGGCAAGGACTTCCCCGAGGTCGCGAAGATGCTGCAGCAGTTCAAGATGGACGGCCAGCAGCTCGGCTCGCTGGAGGACCTGATGTTCAACACGCACAAGGGGGACGAGAAGAAGGCCGTCTCGGAGTGGCTGAAGGCCAACCCCGACTACCTGAACGCGCTCTCCTGACCGCGCCCGGCTGGGGGCTCGCCGCTGCCGGCGGGCCCCCGGTCGGCGCGAGTCGACGCTCTTGACTCGTCAGCGGGCCCGCCGCCGGTGGTGCTACCGGCGCTGACCCCCTGACCAGCGGATATTCCCGGCGCGCCTGCTCCAGTTTGTCTCGGGTTCATCGGGCCATCACCGCGACCGCCTAGCGTCCCGCCTCGTTGCTCGCGACACCGCAAGGAGATGGGCGTGCTAGCCAAACGAAAACTCGGCCTCACACTGACCTCGGTCGCCGCGCTGATCTTGTCGGCGGGGCTCTCCGCCTCGGCGGGCGCGGTCGGTGGCGAACTTCAGCGGATCACGCCGGCGGTCGACGCGAGTCGCCCGCCCCAGGATCGGCTCGTCCTCGCCGTGATCGGGGACTACGGTGGCTGCGGCGTGGACCGCAACTGCGCCGCGGAGTACCAGGTGGCCGACATGGTGCACTCCTGGACCCCCGAAGCCATCCTGACCGTGGGTGATAACACCTACCAGCAGGGCCGGCCCGACGAGGTCGTCAAGGCTCAGGCGCCGTACAAGGCGGACATCGACGCCGGCAAGTTCTTCCCGATCATGGGGAACCACGACTACGGCAACGGCTGCACGCCGGAGAGCGTCCAGCCGAGCCTGGACTACTTCAAGGTCCCGGCGGCCTTCGTCGCCGGCTTCGGCAACGGGCTGCTCGACTTCGTCAACCCCGACGCCAACTGCCAGACGGCGACGGGCGGCTCGAAGCCATCGATCTACGACGCGTACCGCAACACGATCACCAGCAGCACGTCGGCCTGGAAGATCGCCGGCGGCCACCAGCCGATCTATTCCTCTGGCAAGGCCGGCAACAACCTGGACCGCGCGTGGATGATGACACCGGGCGTGGATCTGATCCTCGCCGGCCACGACCACCACGCGGAGCACATCGAGACGGCCGACGGTTACCACATCGCCATCACCGGCAACGGCGGCGAAGGCCTGACCCCGCTGTTCGGCGTCGCGCCGGGCAGCAAGTTCCGCGACGCCACGCACTTCGGAGCGATGCGGCTGACGGTGACCCCCGATTCGCTGAAGGCGGAGTTCCTGTCCCTGCCGGGCACCGTCGACTACTACTTCGTGCTGAAGAAGGACGCGCAGGGCCAGGCGTACCTGGCCGAGCGGTCCGACTGGGTCGACCCGAACCCCAACCCGGGCGGCGGCCCGGTCCCGAACAAGTACGCGGTCTCGTTCGACGTCGCGGCGGACAAGACCGACGGGCTGACCTACAAGAACTACGAGGACGGCCCATACGTGACGACCGAGGTCGACGGCCGCCGGGCCCTGGAGCTGCAGAAGAACCCCTTCGGCGGCGCCAACCAGCTGTACCTGTTCGTGGACGACACCGCGATCTCCGGCGGGCCGTACCAGGTCAAGGCCACGATCAGCTACCGTTCCCCGGTCACCGGCTCGTTCGCCTTCCAGTACGACTCGCAGCAGAGCGGCTCGGCCTACCAGCGCTCGACGCCGGTGACGATCGGCGCCGACCAGGTCAACCAGTGGCAGACGGCGACCATCGACATTCCCGACATCCAGTTCAACAACCGGCAGAACGGTGGCGCGGACCTGCGGCTGAACGCGGGCGCCAATCTTCCGCTCGCCATCTCGGCGGTCCGCATCGACGTGGTTCCGCCTTCTCCCCCGGTGACCTGGGTCTCGATGGACTTCAACGAGGAGCCCGAAGGGCTGACCTGGATCCCGTACGAGAGCGGCCCAGCGCACGAGATCGTCGTTGACGATCGGCCCGCCCTGCAGATCGACAAGAACACGTTCAACTCCGGCAACAACCTCTACCTCGCCGTCGACGACCGCTACATTCTCGGCGGCCCGTACGACGCCAAGGCGACCATCCAATACCGGTCCCCGGTCGCCGGCTCGTTCGTCCTCCAGTACGACTCTGCGGCCACCGGATCGGCGTACCAGAGCACGACCCGCGTGAGCATCACCGCCGCGATGGTCAACACCTGGCAGACCGTGACCCTCGACCTGCCACAGGTGATGTTCCGGAACCGGCAGAACGGCAACGCCGACATGCGGATCGTGGCCGCGAACAACCTGCCCCTCATTATCGGTTCGATGAGCGTGCAGCTGCTTGAGAGCCAGGCGCAGCTGCTGAAGAAGGCGCAGGACGCGGTCGCCGCCGCCGAGGCCAACCCGTCGGCGGAGACGATCACGGCCGCCGAGACAGCCATCGCGAAGGTCACCGACACCACCCAGGCCGCGGCACTGAACCAACGACTGACCGTCGTCAAACTCCTCGTCCAAACCCGCGACCTGCTCAACCGCATCGCCGCAACCGAACTGACCAACGCCGACCAGATCGACGCCGCCGTCACCGACCTCACCACGGCGACCACAATCCTCGGCCAGCTGCCGGCCGACCGGCAGGGCGACCTGCCAACCCACCTCAGTACGACGAAACGCCGCATCGCCGACGCCCTCGCCCAGTACCTCGCCAACCCCACCGAGGGAAAACCAGATCCGATCAAGCGGCCCTGGCTGGACCTCGTCATCTCCGACACCTACGACCAGTACGGCGAAACCGACCTGCACGACCGCGTCATGTCCATCGTGCGCAGCCACGCCACCGGCCAACAGGTCACCACCGCCATCAACGAATTCCTCGCCTCCCGCTAAACGGAAACAGGCTCGGGGCGGCGTCGAACCACCGACGCCGCCCCGAACCACCCCGACGGCCCGGCTGCTTTGCACTACGAATACCCGCTCGCCTCCACCAATCTGGCAAGCTTCGGTAGCCCCATCCGGTCCATGTCGGCAGTAGATCTTCCCGAAGACTCGGAGACCGGGCAGGATAGGCCGGCATGAAAGCACTGCGTCGCAGCCTAGCCGCGATCGTCGCGACGACGTTCGCGCTGCTGGCCACAACCGCGCCCGCGGCTGCCATCACCGGCGGCGAACCCGACGGCAATCGGCACCCCAATGTCGGGCTGATCCTGTTCTACGACGAGACCGGCCGCTACCGTTGCTCGGCCACCCTCATCTCGCCGACCATCGTGCTCACGGCCGCGCACTGTACCCAGGGCACCCTCGGTAAGACCCTGGTCACCTTCGACTCGGTCATCGCCGAGGCACCGCCGAGCCCGTTCCCGGTGGCGGCGAACCCCAGCGCCGGCTACACGGCCCAGGAGCTCGCCGCGGCGGGTTACCTGTCCGGTACGGCGTACACCCACCCGCAGTACTCGGACTTCACGGACATGGACAACTGGAACGACGCCGGCGTGGTCGTGCTGGACAAGCCAGTGACCGGCATCGC
Source organism: Micromonospora sp. SL1-18 (assembly GCF_047921505.1). Lineage (NCBI taxonomy): Bacteria > Bacillati > Actinomycetota > Actinomycetes > Micromonosporales > Micromonosporaceae > Micromonospora > Micromonospora sp. SL1-18. The sequence goes on from NZ_JBLROA010000005.1 coordinate 91,811, forward strand.
CCCCGCGACCGTGGCGCCGAGGAACTACCTCGACCAGTTCGCGCAGCCGAAGCTCAACAAGACCAACTTCGACCTGGTCGGGTACGGCACCGAGGTCCGCAAGCCGGAGTCGGGCCCGCAGAAGCCGCAGCCCATGAGCTACCCGCTGCTGCGTCGCTACACGACCTCGCCAGGGCAGAAGCTCACCCCGCAGATCCTGCAGATGAACGGCAACCCGAACGACGTCCGCGGCGGTGGCGGCACCTGCTTCGGTGACTCGGGCGGCCCGAGCTTCCTCAACGGCTACCTGGTCACGGTCACCAGCTACGGCTACACGGCCAACTGCCGTTACCTCGGCGGCTACCAGCGGGTCGACATCCCGGTGGTCCAGGACTGGCTCGCCACCATCCGGTAACAGCTCACCTGCCCACCCCTATGCCGGCGGGTGCCTCCCCATGGAGGCACCCGCCGTCGTTCGTCAGGGCCCAGGTGGCGCCGCGAACTGCCTCGTCAACGTCGTTTGCCGGGGCGTCCATCGATGCCTCCGCTTGTGCCCTTGAAAGTGCACATAGGCATAGGTACATTCTGAAGTCAACAAGAGTTGGAGGGCCGTCTTGGCCGAGGAGAAGCTGGAACCGGTACGCCGTCTGCGCCGCCCGGAACGCCGGGAGCAGATCGTCGCCGCAGCGAGCGAGGCGTTCGCGCGTAGCGGCTTCGCGGCGACGAGCCTGGACGACATCGCCGCCGAAGCAGGGATCACCCGGGCCATCCTCTACCGGCACTTCGACTCCAAGACCGACCTGTATCAAGCGGTCCTGGACCGCATGTGCGCCCGCCTGGAAGCCCATGTCCAAGAGCCGGTGGGCGGGTTCACCGGTGCCAGCATCGACGGGCTCCTCGAAGCGGCGGCCGAGTCGCCGGCCGGGTTCCGGCTACTGTTTCAGCACGCCCTGCGCGAGCCGGAGTTCAAGGAGCGCATCGAGAAGTTCCGCGCCGACATCACCGCCGCCGCGCATCTGCAGATCGCCGCCTCCGTCTCCGATGAGGCGCTGGCGAGGTGGGCGGCGCAGTTGGCGCCGGTGGTGGCGATCGAGGCGATCATTGCCTGGCTCGATGCCGGGCAGCCCGACCCGCGGCAAGCCGCCGCGCGGGTGCGGCAGGCGGTGGTGAGTGCCATCGCCGCCGCAGTCGCATCCGACGTGGATTGCACCCTTCCCGACCCCACGCGTATGGAGGGTCCACCGTCATGACCAACAACGCCAGAGCAGAGAGCCGCGAGACCCCGACCGCCCGGCAGAAGCGGGTGTGGGACAGGGCGGCCCCCAGCTACGACAGGCAGATCGCACTCTTCGAGAAGATCCAGTTCGGCGGCGGCCGGGAATGGCTCGGCGGCCGCGCCCGCGGCCGGATCCTCGAAGTCGCCATCGGCACCGGTCGCAACCTGCCCTATTACCCCGCCGACGCCGGCGTCACCGGCATCGAGCTGAGCCCCGCCATGCTGGCCGTCGCGAAGCGGCGCGCCGCCGACCTCGGCCGCAACGTCGACCTGCGCGAGGGCGACGCCGAGCACCTGCCGTTCGACGACGCCTCGTTCGACACGGTGGTCTGCGCGCTGTCGCTGTGCAGCATCCCCAACCCCGCCCTGGCGATCGACGAGATGAGACGTGTCCTCACCCCAGGCGGCAGGCTGCTGCTGCTCGACCACATCGGCAGCACCTGGCCACCGATCTACGCCGCCCAGTGGCTTCTCGAGCGGATCACCATCCGAGCGGCCGGTGAGCACTTCACCCGTCGCCAGCTACCTCTCGTGCGGGCCGCCGGGTTCGAGGTCGTCGAGGTGGAACGGCTGAAGGCCGGCACTGTGGAGCGCCTTCACGCGGTCAAGCCCGGCTGATCGGCTGCCGGAGCTCAGCGCGGCGTCTCCCCCGCCCCATTCCCCGAGTCTCAGCCGATGGGCACGGTCGACTCGCGTATCACGACGCGGCCGGGGAACTCCTCCGAGCTGGACAGGGCGACGCCGTCGATGGCCGCGAAGAGCCGTTGGCCGGCGACGGTGCCGAGGCGTTGGAGGTTCATGTCGATGCTGGTCAGGCGCGGGCGGGAGTGCGCGGCGACGGCTTCCCAGTTGTCGAAGCCGATCACGGAGGTGCTGCCGGGCACGTCGCGACCGAGGTCGCGCAGTGTCTCCAGGACGCCACGCGCGATCTGATCGCTGCCGCAGAAGATCGCGTCGACCTCGGGGTGCTGCCCGACGACCATGCGTGCCGCGGCTCGCCCCCAGGACTCGTCCCACGACCCGAAGTACGGCCGGTCGCCGACCAGGGTCAGGCCGGCGGCGGCGAGCGCCGCGGTCGCGCCTTCGGCGCGGTCGCGGGCCGCCTGGAAGCCGGCGTCCCCGGTGATGTGGGCGATGTTGCGCCGACCGCAGGGCAGGAGGTGGTCGACGGCGAGCCGGCCACCTCCCACGTTGTCGACGGTGATGGAGATGTCGTCCGGGTCCGCGGAGGGGGCGTAGACGTACACGACCGGAACGGGGATGGTGCCGGCCAGCGGTGGGCGGGGGTCGGTGCGGGATCCGACCACGATCAGACCGTCCACCGCCGGGACAGCAGCGCACGGACGTGATGCCTCTCCCGGATCGCGTCGCCGCGCGCGTCGCACAGGAAGACCGAGATCTGCCCCGCCCCGAAGGCGTCCTCCGCGCCCATGAGAATGGGAATCGAGAATCGCCCCTACGTCGACCACCGACGCCGCCCCGAACCACCCCCACACCCCAGCCGCTCGGGTGCTACCAGCGCCCGTGCGGCGCGTCAGGTGCTCGGCGCGACCGTGGCCGGGGTTTCCGCCGGCACCGGCGCGGACGCCCGCGTATGCCGGCGGGTCAGGGCGACCCCGACGAGCACGACCACCATCCCGACGGCGATCCGGAGGCTGAGACCCTCGTCGAGCACGATGGCCCCCAGCGCCACCGAGATCACCGGCAGCAGATAGCCGACGGTCGCGGCGTTGGTGGCACCCTCGGCGGCGATGATCCGGTAGGTGAGGTGGAAGGTGATCCCGGTGGCGACGACGCCCAGGATCACGACGGCGATCAGGGTTTTCGGGCTGATCTCGATCGGTGTCAGGCCGCCGGCCGGCAGGGTCAACGCGGTCAGGGCGGTCGCCGCGACGAGCTGCGCCGCGGACAGTGAGATGGTGGGGATTCCCTTGCCGACCAGGTTACGACCCATGAACGCGAAGCCGACGGCGTAGCTCGCCGCGGCGGTGACGACGGCGAGGGCGCCCCAGCCGCCCGACCCCGTCGTCCGCCACGGGGCGAGGATCAGCACGACCCCGGCGAACCCGAGCAGGAGTCCGGCCAGCCGCGCCGGCGGGAGTCCACGCTCGGATCCGATGATGACGCCGATCAGCAGGGACCACAGCGGGGTCGTCGCGTTCAGGACGCCGGCCACCGCCGAGTCGATGGTCTGCTGGCCGATGCTGAACATGGCGAACGGTACGGCGTTGCAGAAGAAGGCGGCCACGACGATGTGCCCCCAGACCGCCCGCTTCCGAGGCAGCCGATGGCCCGAGGCCAGGCATGCGACCAGCAGCGTGACCGATCCGAGGACGCACCGGCTGAGGGTGACCTGGACCGGAGTCAGGGCGTCCAGGGCCAGCTCGATCCAGAGGAAAGTTGATCCCCACAGCAGGGCGAGCACGCCTATCCGCGCCCATGCCCAGGTCCTGCCGACGACACCGTTCACCGTGATCTCCTTGACCAGTCCTCGTAGACGGTGCCGCACCTGACCTGGAAGGACAAGAAAAGGATTCTGCACTTCTGTTAAGTTCTGCTACATGCTTGATGTGCGACGTATGCAGGTCCTGCGAGCGGTGGCCACCAGCGGATCGGTGACCGCGGCGGCGGCGCACCTCGGCTACACCCCCTCGGCCGTCAGCCAGCAGGTGGCGGCACTGGAAAAGGAAGCCGGGATCGCGCTGCTCGAACGCGTCGGTCGGGGTGTGCAGCCCACAGCGGCGGGTCGGCTGCTCACCAGACACGCGGCCATCATCAGCCAGCACCTCGCCGAGGCCGAGACCGCGCTGGCCGACCTGCGCGCCGGGCGTACGGGCCGACTGACGATCCGTTATTTCGCCTCGGTCGGCCCGACCCTGCTGGCACCCGCCCTGGCTCGATTCAGGGGTGAGCACCCGGGCGTGGCGATCGACCCCAAGCTGAGCGATCCAGACGATCCACTGCCGGAGGTGGAGCAGGGCAACGCCGACCTGGCAATCGTGGTCCGCGGGCCGGGCGACGGAAGCCACCCGGGCATCCGGGTGGTGCACCTGCTCGACGACGCGTACCAGGCCGCGCTGCCCGCCGGACACCCGCTCGCCGCGCAACGGGTGATCGACCTGACCGACCTCGCCGGCGAGGCTTGGGTCGGCAGCGAGCCCCCCGGCCCCTGCCTGGAGCCGATAATTGACGCCTGCGCCGCGGCAGGCTTCAGCCCGGACTTCGTGGCGAAGTCGGAGGACTACGCCACGGCTCAGGGATTCGTCGCTGCCGGCCTCGGAGTCAGCCTCATCCCGCGACTGGGACTGGGCACCCGCCATCCCGGCGTCACCATCCGCCGGGTCCGCCGCCCGGAGCCGATCAGGCGGATCTACGCCGCGGTCCGGGAGATCTCACTGACGCAGCCGGCACTGCGCGCGCTGATCGACGCCCTCATGGACGCCGCGAAGGAGTGAAACAGGCGAGGCGGTTCAAGGCCCGCCAGGTCATCTGCAGCTACGGGCCGGAGTCCTCGCCTCGCAGTACTTGGACAGCGGCCACGACGTCCGTGACGGTGCGGTCAGGCGGGGTGAGTTTCGCCGGCCAGTCCTTCCCTCGGCTGATCCAAAGGGTGGCAAGGCCTGCCGCGCGGCCACCCTCGATATCAAGTACAGGGCTGTCACCGATCGCCCAGCCCCCGCCCGGCAGATCGAGGCCGCACCCGCGAGCTGCTGCCTCGAAGATCTCGCGTGCCGGCTTCCGGATGCCCAGCTCTCCGGACACTGCCCAGGCATCGACGCATCGGGCTGCGCTCTTTCCTCCGGACAAGCCGGCTGGCACCAAACATGGTGCCTCTTGTGTGCCAATGTGGCTTGCCTGTGTGCCATTGATGTGCCATATTGGCACCATGGACTTGACCTCGTATGTGAGCAACCTCGGACGTGAGTTCGCCACGCTTGCCGAAGCCGGCGGTGAGGAGTCGCGTGCGCTGGTCGAACGCCTGACCGGGTCGCTGGAGTCGGCGATCCGGATGACGCTGCTGGACGCGCTGTCGGCTGCCGCCGACGAGATCACCCGGGACCTGGCTCCGGGTTCGGTGGAGCTGCGCCTGCGCGGACGCGATCCGAGCTTCGTCGTGACCTCGCCACCCGCCGAGCCGCTCGGGCTCGCGACCGAGGACGCCGCGGCGACGGTCGATGGCGCGCCGGACAGCGATCTGCTGCTCCTCGCCGAGGACGGCCCCGCCGCGCGGATCAACGTACGCATGCCTGAGCAGGTCAAGGCCGCGATCGAGGAGGCCGCGGCCAAGGAGGGGCGCTCGGTCAACGCCTGGCTGGTCCGGGCAGCCGCCACCGCCTTGCAGCGCTCCGATCGCGATCAGCGTCCCGAGCCACGCGGCAGCGGAAAACGGACCCAGCAGCGCTTCACCGGCTGGGTGCGCTAGCCGCACCGCACGCCTTCCTCCACACCACGTCCCCCGACCTGCGGGGACGGCTCACCTACCTATGATGAGGGGACAACCATGCCCAATTTCGAGACGCCCGAACCGATCTCCGTCACGCTCGAACTCGGCGTCGGGAATGTGCGGATCGCCGCGAGCGACCGGACCGACACCGTTATCGAGGTCCGCCCGAGCGACGAGGCCGACGAGTCCGACGTGAAGGCCGCTCAACGGGTCCGTGTCGACTACGCCGACGGCATGCTCCGGGTCACCGGCCCGAAGGTGCGCGCGTTCGACTTCTCCCGCAAGACCAGGTCGGTCGACGTGTCCGTTGAGCTGCCGAGCGGGTCCCAGGTGTCGGTCGAGACACAGATGGGCGACGTCCGCTGCGCCGGCCGGCTCGGGGAGTGCGGGCTCAAGACCTCCGCCGGCAACGTCTGGGTCGAACGAACCGGCCCACTGCGCCTGAACACGTCGGCCGGCCACGTCACCGCCGACGGCATCACGGGCAACGCCGAGATCTCCACCGGCTCCGGCGCCATCCAGATCGGCGAGATCGAGGGCACCGCGGTGGTCAAGAACTCCAACGGCAACACCACGATCGACGCGGTCACCGGCGAGGTGCGGGTGCGCGCGGCCAACGGCGACATCCGCATCGAGCGGGCCGGCGCCGGCGTCGACGCGAAGACGTCCAACGGCGCCATCCGCCTCGGCGAGGTGGCCCGCGGTCAGGTCGTCCTCGGCACCGCCATGGGCGACCTGGAGATCGGCATCGCCGAGGGCACCGCCGCCTGGCTGGAGGTGAACACCACATTCGGGCACGTACGCAACCAGCTGAAGAACGCCACCCGGCCCGAAGAGGCCGACGAGACCGTCGAGGTGCGCGGCCGCACCGCCTACGGCGACATCACCATCCGCCGGTCCTGACCCGCGTCCGGCACTGGAGAAAGGGAAACCATGACCATCAGCCAATCCCGGCCGGCGATCACCGTGACCGGTCTGCGGAAATCGTTCGGCGACCAGGTCGTGCTCGACGGTCTCGATCTGACCGTGCCGCGGGGAACGGTCTTCTCGCTGCTCGGCGCGAACGGCGCCGGGAAGACCACCACGGTCAAGATTCTGTCCACTTTGATCAGTGCCGACGCCGGTGACGTCCAGGTCGCCGGGCACGACCTCGCCCGCGAACCGGACGCGGTGCGCGCCGCGATCGGTGTCACCGGTCAGTTCTCCGCGGTGGACAACCTGCTCACCGGCGAGGAGAACCTACGGCTGATGGCGGATCTGCACCACCTCGCCCGGGGCGAAGGCCGGCGGCGCGCCGCCCAGCTGCTCGAACAGTTCGACCTGACCGAGGCAGGCCGGAAGCCGGCATCGGCCTACTCCGGGGGCATGCGGCGGCGGCTCGACCTGGCGATGACCCTGGTCGGCAGCCCGCAGGTGATCTTCCTCGATGAGCCGACCACCGGACTGGACCCGCGCAGCCGCCGGAACATGTGGCAGATCATCCGGGATCTGGTGGCCGGCGGTGTCACCATCTTCCTGACCACGCAGTACCTGGAGGAAGCCGACGAGCTGGCCGATCGGATCGCGGTCCTCGACCGAGGCCGGGTGGTCGCCGAGGGAACCGCGGAGGAACTGAAGCGTCGTATCCCCGGTGGACACGTCCGCCTGCGGTTCGCCGACCCGCAGGGCCTCGACGCGGCCATGCACGTGCTGGGTCAGGCCTCATGCGACAACGACGCGCTTGCCCTGCGAGTGCCCAGCGACGGCAGCCTGCGCTCACTGAAGACCCTGATCGGCCGGCTCGACGACCGGGCCATCGAGGTCGACGAGCTGTCCGTGCACACCCCCGATCTCGACGACGTCTTCCTCGCCCTCACCGGCGACTCCACCAACGAGAAGGTGACCACCCGATGAGCGCCTCCACCCTCACCGGCCCGGCTCCGGCGAGCCTCCGTTTCCATCCGCTACGCGACTCGGCGACGATGCTGCGCCGCAACCTCAAGCGCATGCTGCGGTACCCGTCGATGACCGTGATGCTCGTCGGGATGCCCGTCGTCTTCCTGCTGCTGTTCGTCTACGTGTTCGGCGGCACGCTGGGCGCCGGCCTCGGCGGGCCGGCGCCCAGCGGCGGACGCGCCGAGTACGCCAACTACGTGGCGCCCGCGATCATCCTGATGACCGTGGCGGCCACGGTCCAGGGGACCGCGATCTCGATCGCCATGGACATGACCGAAGGCATAATCACCCGGTTCCGCACCATGCACATCGCCCGCGTCTCGGTGCTGACCGGACACGTCCTGGGCAGCGTGATCCAGGCGGTGTTCAGCCTGGCGATCGTGATCGGCGTGGCGTTGCTGGTCGGCTTCCGGCCCACCGCCGGGCTGGGCGCGTGGCTGGCCACGGCCGGTTTCCTGGTGGCGGTGGCCTTCGCACTCGTCTGGCTGTCCGTCGCGCTCGGCCAGGTGAGCAAGACCGTCGAGACCGCGAGCAACCTACCCATGCCGCTCGTTCTGCTGCCCTTCCTCAGCAGCGGGTTCGTCCCCACCGACTCCATGCCGGCCGGTGTGCGCTGGTTCGCCGAGCACCAGCCGTTCACGCCGATCATCGAAACCCTGCGCGGCCTGCTGATGGACAAGCCGATCGGGAACAACGGGTGGATCGCGCTCGCCTGGTGCGCCGTCATTGCGCTGGGCGGATACCTCTGGTCGAAACGACTGTTCAACCGCGAGTCCTCCCGGTAGACGGAGTTTGTGACCGCAGGTGGCAGGGTCCCGGCGATGCTGGGGCCCTGCCGCGGCCGATCCGAGGCCGATGCCCTCTTCGGTCACCTGACCGGCTCACGTTCGCTGATCTTGGGCATGTGCGGCTTCCTGACCTGCGGTTCCTCGCGCCGGAGCGCGGGGCTGAGGACTGCGAGGACAACCAGTGCCGCAGCCGCCACTCCGCCATGGCCACGGCTGGACCGGCGAATTGTGCGAGTCCGCCCGCCACGGCCGCACCCAATGCCTGGATGGTCATCATGCCGCTGCTCGACAGCCCGAACCCCTGCCCGCGCAGATCGTCCGGCAACGCCCTCAGCAGTCGCTGCTGCAGTCCGAGATGAACGGCGAAGCCGACTGACGCCACCGCGACGAGCATGGCAGCGACCAGCAGCCCGGGCCGAAACAGGAAGGCCAGGTAGGGCACGGCGAGAAGTAAGTAGAGCGGCACCACGAGCCGGACCCGGCGGTCGGCCGGAACGAACCGACCGACGACGAAATCGCCGCCCATGATGCCGATCGCCGCAGCGGTGAACAGCAGGCCGGCTTGGTCGCCAGCGTACGGGACGGCCAGCGCCTCGGCCCCGACGGTTCGCGCACCGCCACCTACCGTCACGGCAAGTTCGGCAGGACCAACAACCATGTGCGGACGCGCTCAGCATCCGGCCCGGCGGGCAGCTGATCGACAAGCGGCGCGAGTGAGGCAAGGAGGTTCTTGTGGCGGCGAAGGAGCAGGATCTGGTCGACCGGCAGCGCCTGCCAGCGTTCAGCCAACTCGCCCGCTTGGTCGGGCGTCAGCGTCACGGCCGCCAGGACGCTTCGGACCAGCGCGGCCCGCTCCCAGTTCTGGTCACCCGGCACCGACCCGAGTTCCTGGATCAGCACGGTACGCAGATTGAATCCGTCGGCAGCTGCGCTCCAGCGGTCGTAACCGGCGAACCGTTCGGCGCGGTCGGTCAGCGACAACGCCACCTCGGCCCATTCCCGGCGCGCCTCTGCGGTCAAGGTCCGGTCGCAGACGTGGAGCTGCGCGATCCATCGCGTCCTGAGCCACCAATTGATCGATCCGGGTGCGTTGTCCTCGCTCAAGGTGCTCATCCACTTGCGGACGCGGACACTCGACCACGCGGCCATGTCATCGGCGAGATCCTGGTGCGACATCCGCTCAGTGTGCCCCGGGAGTGCCTATTGGTTTCGTCGAGTGGCGAGTGCGGGTGACCGGTCCGGGTGGGGTGTGGTTGACGAGCATGGCGTGGAGGATGTCGACGCGGCGGCGGGCCAGGCGGACGATCGCGGCGTTGTGCTTCTTGCTGGCGGCTTTCTCGCCGTCGTAGTAAGACCCGGCTGGTCGGGTGGGAGGGGTTCGACCATACTGGTCCGCCATGGACCTGGACGAGTATCAGCGCGGCGCCCTCCGCAGTGCCGCTCCACGTGACAAGAGGAACGAGCTGCTCCATCTGGTGCTCGGGCTGGTCGGCGAATCGGGTGAGATCGCCGAGAAGTTCAAGAAGTGGGTCCGAGACCTCGACAGCGACGAGTCGCGGATCGATCGGGCCGACATCGCCAAGGAACTCGGTGACGTGCTCTGGTACGTGGCGGTGCTCGCCGACTACCTCGATCTGTCGATGGACGACATCGCGGCGGCCAACCTGGCCAAGCTGGCCAGCCGCCAGGGCCGTGGCGTGCTGGGTGGCAGCGGCGACAACCGCTGAGCCAGGGGTTTGTCTATCTGGTTGTCAGGCCGCATTCGGGGTGGGAACGGTTTCGGAGGGTAGTGGGGTGGGTCGACGGCTCGACGTCTCAGCAGGGTTTAGGCGGGCAGGCAGGGCCTTCGAAAGATCATCCGATGGGAGCCGTATGTCTTCACCCGCTCGCCGCGGCAGGTACACCTCCCGGGTACTTTTGCCATTCGAGCCGAGGTCACCGGCGGCGCGGCCCGCTTTGCGGGCCGCCTTGATCGGCTAAGTGCCGAACTCGGCAGTGGTACGTCCTGGCCTCACTGACCGATGTGGAATCGTCCGCCCGAGTAGTGCATCAAGGCGTGGAGAAGCTCGATGCTGGCGATCTGCGGCACGGTCAGCGACCCATCGGCGTCGATGAGGCGTCGTGCTGCGCTGGGGTGTTGGGCGATCATGGCGCGGCCTGCGGCCGTGAGGCAGATGTTCAGCGATGGGCTTGCCAGCGCCGCGAGAGGGCCCTCGACGAGGTTCAGTTGGGCGATGGCCGGCCAGGGTACGTGAAGATAGCGTCCCGGGCGCCACCGGCCGTGCTCGCCGAGATGGACCTGAAGTCCGTCGGGCGCGACGCGGAGCGCCGCAGGTTCTGGGAAGCGATAGTCGCGCTGCCTGATCGGGTGCATGACGATCGCCAGTGCGAAACTGGCACCGATCAGCGTGCCGAGAAGTCCGCCCCCGACACCCCCAACGGTTGTGCCGAGCTCACGACCGACTAACAAACCGCAGATGAGGGCGGCGAGTAGCCAGGGCCACCAGCGGATCGGCCGCACGTTGTTTCCGCCGAACTCGAGTCCTCTGCTTGGGAAGCGCGTGCGCATGCGGCTACTGTGCCCCATGCCCGGCTCGGGAGATCAAGCATCCTTCTGGCAACGGCTGATGGCTGGCTTTCGTGGCCCGGACACGCCTAGGCGGCCATGACCCTGGACGTCTACGCAGACCTGTTCGAGGACGACTTGGACCAGGTCGCGACCGCCTCGACCGGGCGGCGGCTCGTGCCGCTGCGGGCTCAGTGCGGACTGAGGGCGTTGGCCCCGATCTTGATGCCGTTCGTCCAGGTCGTCGGCACCTTGCCTGGTAAGGGCGTTTCCGTGGTGGACCGGATGTGGGCAACGTTTTGATCCACTTGAATCACCGCTCCGTCGACTGGCCGACCAACTGATCGCCAAGTGGGCTGCGCCGATACAGCACGTGCCGCACGTCGCGGGCACGAGTGATCATGCCCGTCGTGTGGAGGACCTGTAGATGTTGTGACACGGCGCTGGGTGTCACGGTGAGCCGGCGAGCGATCTCGACCGTTGGCAGCGGCTCGGCAAGGAGGTGGAGCAGTCGCGCTCTGGGCGCGCCGAGGAGCGACGTGAGAGCAGTCGCGTCGGCAGCCGGTGTTGGGGCCCACGGCGTCGCTGCTCCGCGGCAGGGGTATCCCAGCCACGGTGGTTCATCCGGGCTGACTGGTGGGGCGGGCTTGTGGGCGAACACGGACGGCACCAGCAGCAGTCCTCGGCCGGCGGCCACGATGTGGTGCCTGCCGATCATTTTGTCGATGTGCAACACGCCGTTGTGCCAGCACAGGTTCGGGTGCATGTCGGCGAAGAGCAGGCGCGCGCCGCCTACGGCCAGTTGTCGGGCGCGGTAGGTCAGGTCTGCTTCGAGTACGAGTCGCATCTGTGGCCAGATCGGCTTGAGCGCTAGGTCCCAGTAACGCTGCAGATGGTCGCAGATGGCATCGCGTAATGCTTGAACAGGAGCATCGTCGTCTGCGGTGATCGGCTGCCAGACGTCCGGCAGCCGGCCACGTGGGTACACGGCCAGCAGGTCGCGGCGAACGACATCCGGAGGTGCCCGGCGTACGGCGGCCAGTTCTTCTTCGAAGGTCGCGGCGAACTCCGTCGGCCGGGGCGTCAGGAAATCCGGCAGGCCACGGTCTGGCCCGACCACGGACATCAGCAGGTTGGCGCCGGGTGGATCGAGTCTGCCGAGTATCGACCTGCGCCAGGGCAGGTGTAGCGCATACAGACCGGGCTCGCGTAATACCCGCAGGCTGAGAACGGCCTCATGGATCGGTGAGATCGCGAAGCGGGTGTCCGCGAGATCTTCGACGCGGCAAGTTGCGCCTGGCTCCAACCCCGGCGTTCACGAAGATCGCGCACTGCGCGACCGAATTCGAACGCCAACCGCGCCGCGTCGTACTCCTCCGCGGCTCCAGGCTCAGCCATGCGCCGCTCCCGCATCGCGGCCCAATCGCTGCGCTATTCCTCGGCTGACAAGGACGCCGCCGAGGAGCCGCTGCACGGCCCGCAGGCGAAGAAGCTTTGAGTCAGCGCGGGGCGAGGACGCAGAACTCGTTGCCCTCCGGGTCGGCGAGGACCTTCCACGGGACGTCGCCCTGGCCGACGTCGACGAGTGCCGCGCCGAGGGTCTGCAGCCGGGCTGCCTCCGCCGCTTGATCATCACTGGGGTACGGCGCCACGTCGAGATGGACGCGGTTCCACACGGTCTTCACGCTGGGTGTGCGAAGGAACTCCAGATACGGGCCGACACCCTTGGCCGAGCGTAGCCTCGCATGATCGTCGGTCACCTCGTGCAGGGCCCAGTCCATCGCCTCGCCCCAGAACCGGGCCATGGCCCGCGGGTCCGCGCAGTCGACGACCACTGCGGCGATCGGCCCGGTGTCCCGGAAGACCTCCCTGGGCTCCAGCACGCAGAACACGTTGCCCTCCGGGTCGGCCAGGACCGTCCACGGGACGTCGCCCTGGCCCACATCGGCGGGCGTCGCACCGAGCTCCGTCAGGCGCGCGACCAACTCCGCCTGATGGGCCGCAGAGGTGGTGGCGAGATCGAGGTGCACGCGATACTTCACCGTTTCGGGGTCCGGGACAGTGACGACATCGACGCAGACGGCGACGGGGTCCGGGTAGACGAAGCCCACGGGTTCAACGTTGGTCACACCGGGTCCCTCGCTGGAAACACCCCAGCCGAGCGCCTGCGCCCAGAACCCGCCGAGCGCCGAGTCATCCCGAGCCTTGAAATTCACCTGAACCAGTCGCAGTGCCATGCCGCCGATCATATGCGCAGGTGAATGAGGAAGCCGCGCCCTCATTTGCCCGCTGAAGGCGGGGTCGTCGCCTGGCAGGAGGCGACGGCCATGCAACGCGAAGGCCCAGCTTGCAAGGAAGCTGGGCCTACGTCAATCGGACATATCTGACATGCGGGGTGGGGCGGGCGGGACTCGAACCCGCGACCGAGGGATTATGAGTCCCCTGCTCTAACCCGCTGAGCTACCGCCCCGCTACCGCGCCGGATCTTATCCCGACCGGTGGATCACGGGCCACCACCAAACTCAGCGTCGTCGCCGCCGTACGAGCACGATGGGCAACGCGAGGATAACAGCGGGCAGCCAGCCGACCGCGACCATGCCCCAGCGCACGCCGGCGTCGGGGTCAGCGGGCACGCCCCACCGCCGCACCGGTCTGGTCGCCGTCGCGGACGCCGCGGGACAGCCTGCTCGGCCACCAGATGACCGGCCCGAGGTCGTACGCGAGCGCGGGCACCAGCAGTGACCGGACGACGATGGTGTCTAGCAGCACCCCGATGGCGACCGCCACGCCCAGCTCGACCAGCGGCACCAGCGGCAGCACGGAGAGCGCGGAGAAGGTGGCGGCGAGCACGATGCCGGCGGAGGTGATCACGCCGCCGGTGACGGCGAGGCCGGCAAGCACACCGGCCCGGGTGCCCCGCCGGACCGATTCCTCCCGGACCCGGCTCATCAGGAAGATGTTGTAGTCGATGCCGAGGGCGACCAGGAAGACGAACGCGAAGAGCGGGAACGACTGGTCGACGCCGGGATAGTCGAGGAGATACCGGAAGATCACTCCGCAGAGGCCGAGCGTGGCCAGGAACGACAGCACCACGGTGGCGATCAGCAGGATCGGGGCGACCAGGGCGCGCAGCAGCAGCGCCAGGACGATTGCGATGACCAGCAGCACCACCGGGATGATGACGTTACGGTCCCGGGCGGAGGCGTCGGCGGTGTCCACGTCGACGGCGGTGAAGCCACCCACCACGGCGTCGGCGCCGGCCACCTTGTGCACCGCCTCGCGCAGGTTGCGGATGGTCCGCTCGGCGGCGTGACTGTCCGGCGGGTCGACGAGGGTGGCATCCAGCTGCACCCGCCCGTCGACCACCTTGGGTGGCGCGTTCGGCTCGGACGGCTCGCCCGGTCCCGCCCCGGTGAACGGTCGGACGGCCGACACCCCCGGTACGCCCTGGGCCACCTGGGCGACCTGCCCGGCGGTGGCCTGTTTCGTGAAGATCATGGCCGGGCTGCCGGTGCCGGCCGGGAAGTGCCGGGCGATGACGTCCTGCCCGGCGACCGAGTCGGTGCGCTTCGTGAACAGCTGCGACTGGCCGAGGGTGGTGATGCCGAGCTGGGTGAGTCCCAAGATCATCACGGCCAGCAGTACGGCGGTGACCAGCCAGACGGTCCGGGCCCGCCGGGCGACGAAGCCGGCGACCCGGCCCCAGATGCCGTGCTCGGCCTGCGCATCGGCGTGGTCGAACCGGGGCCGCCGGGGCCAGAACGCCCACCGTCCGCCGAGCAGCAGCAGCGCGGGAAGGAAGGTGAGCATCACCAGCAGGGTGGCGGCGATGCCGACGGCGGCGACCGGGCCGAGCGCCCGGTTGGAGTTGAGGCTGGACAGCAGCAGGCAGAGCAGGCTGGCGATGACGGTGACGCCGGAGGCGATGATCGCCGAGGCGGCCCCCTTCCACGCGGTTTTCAGCGCGGCCCAAGGCTGGTCGTGCCGGTGCAGTTCCTCGCGATAGCGGGCGATCAGCAGCAGCGCGTAGTCGGTGCCGGCGCCGAAGACGAGCACGGTGAGGATGCCCTGCGCCTGACCGTTCAGCTTGATGATGTCGTTGCTGGCCAGGTAATAGACGAAGATCGAGGCCAGCGAGTACGACATGCCGGCGGCGAGCAGCGGAAAGATCCACAGCACCGGGCTGCGGTAGACGATCAGCAGGATGACCAGCACCACGACCAGGGTGACCAGCAGCAGTGGCCCGTCGATGGCGCCGAAGATCTCGATCAGGTCGCCGAGCAGTCCGGCCGGTCCGGCCACGTCCACGGTGAGCCCGTCCCGGTCACCGCCGGCGATGTCGCGTAGCCGGGTGACGACCTGTCGGATCTGTTCGCCCTCGGTGCTGGCGACCGGGACGATCACCTGCACGGCCTGACCGTCCTGGCTGACGATCGGCGGCGGCAGCGGACTGACCACGCCGGGCACCTGGGCGAACCGGGCGGCGTCGGCCTGGACGCGCTGCTGGTCGGCCGGGGTGATGCCCGAGGTGCGCTCGTAGACGATGAGGGCCGGGGTGGTCTGCTTCGGCACGAAGCCGGTGGAGAGGTCCATCGCCCGGGTCGCCTCGGCGTTCGGGGGGAGGAAGGCGGAGTTGTCGTTGGTGGCGACGTCCCCGAGCTTGCCCGCGTACGGGCCGGCGATCACGCCGACAACCAGCCAGCCCAGCACGACCGCCACCGCGACCAGCGTCGCAGTCCGGCGGCTCGGTCCCCCGGCCATCTCCACCCGTCCTCGGCCCGATGCACAAGTCGACTCGGCGAAAGTTTGAGCCGACATCGCCCATCCTGCCGGGCAGAACAGCATCAGGTGGGTGAAACCAGGCGCTGCGGCGGGACCGGCCACCGGGCCGACACGAACGAGTAACGCCCGCCGGCCTGGGCCGACGGGCGCTGGGTGGAGTTGAGCTCCCCCGATTGGACTCGAACCAATAACCTGCCGGTTAACAGCCGGCTGCTCTGCCAGTTGAGCTACAGGGGACCGTGCGCCGCCCGATTGTCGGATCTCTCCGCACCGTGCGACGGGGACAAGAATACAGGACATCGGGGGGTGGCGCGCCAGGGGGTTACCCCGCCGCCCGCGCCCCGCACCGGAGCCGTCGCGGAGAGCCGGAATCCATCCGTAATTCGGACAAATTGCGTTCCCGACCCAAGAAGGCATGAGCGGAGAGCAAGATGGGTAGTTAGCCGCCGACAGAAGACTCAGGCGCGAGATGGTCGCTCCCGCCGGGCAGGGCCCGGCCGGGAACGGCAGCGCGTCAGGTACGGAAGGAGCCGCCATGCGCGGAAAGATCATGTTTCTTGGCGGGCTGGCTGCGGGATTCGTCCTGGGCGCCCGTGCCGGCCGGGAGAAGTACGAGGAGCTGATGGTCCGGGGCCGCAAGGTGCTCGACCACCCGACCGTCCAGGAGGCGGCGGGTGTCGCGCAGGCCCAGGCGACCCGACTCTATGCCGAGGGCAAGGACAAGCTGGGGCAGACCAAGCTCGGCGAAAGGCTCACCAGCGGCAACGGCAGCAAGCAGGGGCCGACCCCGGCCGACAAGCCGTTCGCCGGCACGCCCGCCGGGGCCGGCGCCAAGTCCGGTTCGAGCAGTGCGGGCTCGAGCCCCAAGTCGTCCGGCACGGGCAGCACCAGCAAGCCCTGACGCCATCCGAGCAGCGGGCCGGTCACGATCGGTGACCGACCCGCTCTCGTCTGTCCGAGCAGGACCAACCGACCCCTTTTGCTGTCCTCGAATGAAAGTGGGAGCGATTCATCCAAAACTTTTGCTCCCGGCCCTCTTTTCTTTGATCGCATACACAAATATCGTCTCGCATAGAACCTGGCCAGGCTCTCGTCACCCCCCGCGACCTCCTCAGCCTCGTCCCGGCGCTGAGGCGGACCCGCCCGACCAGAGCGAGGTTCGATGCGTAGACCCTTCGGCCGTAGGGCCGCCACCCATTTCAGCCTGCTCGCCCTCGTCGGCGCAACGCTCGTCGCGACGGCGCAACAGACCCCGACCCCAGCGCAGGCCGCGCCGGTGCTCACCGCCCCGGCACCCAACAGCAACGGCATCCAGTACAAAGTGCTCGTCTTCACCCGCTCGGCCGGCGGCAACAACGCCGCCACCGAGGCCGGTGTCGAGGCCATCAAGCAACTCGGGCAGGAGCGGCGCTTCACCGTCGAGGTCACCAACGACGCCCGCAAGTTCGACGAACCACACCTGAAGCAGTTCCGCACGGTGGTCTTCCTGAACACCGCCGGCAACGTGCTCAACAACGACCAGAAGGCGGCCTTCGAGCGCTACTACCGTGACGGCGGCGGCTTCGTCGGCGTCCACTCCGCCATCGAGGCCGAACCGGACTGGTCCTTCCTGACCAACCTGCTCGGTACCCGGGCCAAGGGCGCGCCGTCCGACGCCAGCAATGCGACGGTCACCGTCGCCGACCGCGTCCACCCGGCCTCGGAGGCCCTACCGCAGCGCTGGAGCACCACCGACCAGTGGTACAACTTCGCGGCCAACGTCCGGGGCGTCTCGCACGTGCTGGCCACGGTGGACGAGAAGACGTACACCGGCGGCAAGATGGGCTTCGACCACCCGATCACCTGGTGCAAGGACTACCAGGGCGGACGGTCGTTCTACACCGGGCTCGGGGCCACCCCGGAGAGCTACGACAGCGTCGACCTGCGCGCCCACCTCGGTGGCGCGATCCAGTGGGCGGCCGGCGTGACCGACGGCGACTGCGGCGCCACCGTGCTGGCCAACTACCAGATGACGGTGATCGGGGCGCAGCCCAACGTCAACGAGCCGATCGGCTTCGACGTGCTCCCCGACGGCCGGGTGATCCAGACCGACCGGCGCGGCGGCGTACGCCTGCACAACCCGGAGAACAACACGACCTCCGTGCTGGCCCAGATCCCGGTCTACACCCACAGCGAGGACGGGATGTACGGCCCGGCGATCGACAACGACTTCGCCACCAACAAGTGGGTCTACCTCTACTACGCGCCACCGCTGAACACCCCCGCCGGGGGCGCGCCGACCACCAGCACCGACCCCACCGCCTGGGACCAGTGGAAGGGCTACTTCCAGCTGTCACGCTTCAAGTTCGTCGACGGCGAGACCCCGTCGCTGGACCTGAGCACCGAGCAGAAGATCCTTCAGGTGCCGGTCGACCGGGGTGCCTGCTGCCACGTCGCCGGTGACATCGCGTTCGACTCGAAGAACAACCTCTGGCTGGTCACCGGGGACGACACCCCGGCCGGCGGCGGCGGGTCGGGCGGCTTCGCGCCGTTCAACGACTCGGTCAGCGCCACCGGCGTCTACCAGGCGCCCTTCGTGGACGCCCGGCGCAGCTCGGCCAACACCAACGACCTGCGTGGCAAGATCCTCCGGATCACGGTGGGCGAGGACGGCTCGTACACGGTACCGTCGGGGAACCTGTACCCCGCCGGCACGGAGAAGACCCGGCCGGAGGTCTACGCGATGGGCTTCCGGAACCCGTTCCGGATCACCCTCGACAAGAACGACGTCGCCTACATCACCGACTACTCCCCCGACTCCTCGACTCCGCAGGTCGGCCGGGGACCGGCGGGCACCGGCCGGATGATGGTGGTCGACAAGCCGGCGAACTACGGCTGGCCGATGTGTGTGCAGCCGAACCTGCCGTACATCGATGTGGACTGGACCACGAGCCCCGTCACGCCGAAGGAGCCGTTCGACTGCGCCGCGCCGAAGAACACCTCCCGGCACAACACCGGCCTGACCGACCTGCTCCCGGTGGAGAAGTCCGAGCTGTGGTACTCGTTCCAGGCGCCGACCCCGTGCCCGGAGTCGTACCTGTCGACGCCCACCAAGACCTGCCCGGTGCTCTTCCCCGAGCTCGGTACGGGCGGTGTCGGCCCGCACGGCGCGGCGAAGTACGACTACGACCCGAACCTGAAGTCGGAGACGAAGTTCCCCAAGTACTACGACCAGGCGATCTTCTTCGGGGAGTTCACCCGGGACACCCTCAAGGAGATCCGGCTGGACGACCAGGGCGAGATCCTGAAGATCAACGACCTGCTCAACTGCGGTGACGGGCCGCCGACTCCCGCCAAGCCGTTCCTCTGCGACAACCCGATGGACATGAAGTGGGGTCCGGACGGCAACTTCTACCTGCTGACCTACGGCGACGGGTTCTTCAACATCAACCCCGACGCCGCGATGGTGAAGTTCAGCTACGTCAAGGGCCTGCGGGCGCCCAACGCCGTAGTGTCGGCCACCCCGACCAACGGCCAGGCACCACTCACCGTCCAGTTCTCCAGCGAGGGCTCCAACGACCCGGACCCCGGCGACTCCATCACGTTCGCCTGGGACTTTGACGGCAACGGCACGATCGACTCGATCGACCCGAACCCGACGTTCACCTACACCAAGAACGGCGTCTACACGGCTCGGCTGACGGTGACCGACTCCAGCGGCAAGAAGTCGTCGGCGAACACCACCATCACGGTGGGCAACACCGCGCCGACGGTCACCGTCGACACCCCCGTGGAAGGCGGCTTCTTCAACTGGGGCGACGACATCCCCTGGTCGGTGACGGTCACCGACCCGGAGGACGGGCCGATCGACTGCAGCAAGGTCGAAGTGACCTTCGTCCTCGGACATGACGAGCACGGCCACGGCGAGGCCAACCAGTTCGGCTGCTCGGGCGTGCTGCCCACGGAGGCCGATGACGCCTCGCACGGCGGCTACATCTACGGCGTCGTCAGCGCGTCCTACACGGACAAAGGCGCGAACGGGCAACCGCCGCTGACCACCGTGGCCCAGAACGTCATCCAGGTGAAGCGGCAGGAGGTGGAGTTCGCCCGAGACCAGTCCGGCACGACCGTCGGCAGTAGCGCCGACACCGGCGGCGGCCAGCAGCGGGGCAGCCTGGATCCGGGTGACTGGATCGCCGTCAACAACAAGGTCAACCTGACCAACATGTCGTCGGTGACGTTCCGTACCTCGGGCGGGAGCGCCGCCACCGCCGGGCAGCCCCGGTTCGGGATCGAGTTGCGGCTCGACCGACCCGACGGCCCGCTGCTCACCACCGCGACCATCAACGCGACGTCCGGCAACAACGCGTTCAGAAGCACCACCGTGCCGATCACCGATCCGGGCGGGTCGCACAAGCTCTACCTGGTCTTCACCACCGTCCCCGGTGGTCCGGCCAACGGCTTCGGCAACCTCAACTGGGTCAACTTCAACGGCCCGGGCATCGGCATCACCCCGTGACGCCGGAGTCGGGGGCCGCCGGACGGCGGCCCCCGACCGGCCCGCTCCCCGTACACCCCCGTCACCTGAGAGAGGCAGCACGAGATGAACAACAGCACACCCGGAATGAGCCGCCGCCGCATGCTCGGCGCCATCGCCGGGGCGGCGGGCGCCGTCGCCGCCGGCGCCGCCGGCCTCGCGCCGTCGGCCGCCTTCGCGAGCAACGGCGTACTCGTCCCGCCCGGCAAGCGGGGCATCATCCTCTACAGCGTCCGCGACCGGATCACCGCCGTCCCCGACGAGACCGGCGTGCCGTACGGGTTCGAGCAGGTGCTCGCCCGGCTCGCCGAGGTCGGCTACAAGGAGGTCGAGTTCGCCGGGTACACCCAGCACACCTCGATCCTCGGCCGGCAGATCACCCCGCAGGAGATCCGCAAGGTCCTCGACGACAACGGGCTGCGGGCCAACGGTTCGCACGCCTCCGTGCCGGGCACGGTCACCCCGGCCACCATCGCCCAGTTCGAGCAGACGCTCGACACCGCCGAGATCCTCGGCATGACCCACATCGGCACCGGCAGCGACCCGACCAGCAGCAACTACAAGGCCGACTGGGACGCCGCCGCGGACCGGTGGAACACCTTCGGCGAGATGGCCGCCGCCCGAGGGCTCAAGCTCTACACCCACAACCACGACGTGGCGTACAACTTCCTGCGGGACAGCGGGCCGCTGGACGCGCAGGGCCGGCCGACCCGGTCCTCGGGCATCCGGAAGCTGGAGTACTTCTTCGGGCTCACCAACCCGGAGTGGGTCTGGTTCGAGATGGACATCTACTGGGCGCACGTGGCGCAGCACCGGTACCGCAGCTACACCGACCCGGACGGTGTGACGCAGACGAACATCTTCGACCCGCTGGCCACCGTGCAGGTCCGGACCAACCGCTTCCCGCTGTTCCACGCCAAGGACGGCGCTTTCAACCCAGCCACCACCAACGGCTACGACATGGTGCCGCTCGGCCAGGGCGACATCGACTACGGCACCTTCTTCGCCAACATGGGGGCCAAGGGCTACCACAACCCGATGTGGGAGCAGGACAACGCCCCGGGCGGTGCCGCCGACCCGGGCCGGTCGCTGCGCTACGCGGAGGTCAGCTACCAGCACATGTCGGGTCTGCGGGGCTGACGGATCCGACCGGCCGCAGGGGCCGCCCCCGGTTACCGGGGGCGGCCCCCTCGCGTCACCGGCCGTAACAGCGGTGTGGCACATTCCGGTGGGAGGTGGTCACGATGACGATGATCGGACCGGAGAACGCGGACCAGGCACGGCTGCTGCGCCTGCTGCGCGACGACGGCCCCCGCTCACGGGTGGAGCTGCTCGACGTCCTGGGCCTGCCCCGGGCCCGGTTCGGCGCGGAGGTGGACCGGCTCGCCGCGCAGGACCTGGTGGAAACCGCGGGGCCGGCCGCGTCGCGGGGCGGTCGCCGCTCGTCGCTGCTCCGGATCGCCGGCCGGGTCCGGTTCGGCGCGGTGGCCGTCGGCGAGGGGCGGCTCGAGGTCGCGCTCACCGACGGTGAGTTGACCATCATCAACCGGTACGCCGAGCCGGTCGACGTACGCCTCGGGCCGGAGGCGGTGGTGGGGCGCGCGGTCGAACTGCTCGCGAAGCTGCAGGCCGAGGCCGGGCTGGCCCGGCTGACCGGGGTCGGGGTGGCCCTGCCCGCGCCGGTCGCGGTTCGCGAAGGCAACCCGGTCTCCTCGCCCGCGCTGCCCGGCTGGCACCAGTTCCCGGTCCGCGGCACCATCGCTGCGGAGCTGGGCTGCCCGGTGCAGGTCGACAACGACGCCAACGTGATGGCCCTCGGCGAGCACCATGCCGGCACCGGCCGTGCGTTCGACGACTTCCTCTACGTCAAGCTGGGCAGCGCGATCGGCTGCGGGCTGGTGCACGGAGGGGCGCTGTACCGGGGCGCGAGCAGCGGGGCCGGCGATGTCGCACACCTCCAGGTCAGCGAAGACGGGCCGCTGTGCGGCTGTGGCCAGACCGGCTGCCTGGAGGCGTACTGCGGGAATGCCGCGCTGGTCCGGCAGGCGGTGACCGCCGCGCGGGCCGGGCGCTCGACGGCGCTCGGCGACCGGCTGGCCGAGTCCGGCACCCTGACCATCGACGACGTGGCCGCGGCGGCGACCGGCGGTGACCCGACCGCGCAGACGATGGTCCGCGCCGCCGCCCGCCGGCTCGGGCAGGTGCTGGTCAGCCTGGTCAGCTTCGTCAACCCGGCCATCGTGATCATCGGCGGCGCGCCGCTGGGCATCAGACCCGTGCTGCTGGCCGAGATCCGCGGCGTGGTCTACCGGCGCTCGACGCCGCTGGCCACCGACAGCATGCCGATCGTCCTCTCCGACCTCGACGATCGGGCCGCCCTGGTCGGCGCCGCCCGGCTGATCAGCGACCAGGTCTTCGCAGCCCGCTGAGCGCCGCCGGTCCGGCCGCCGCCCGACCGGGGGCGGCCGCCGCGTCCCAGGGGGTGCGGAACATCACTTCCATGGCTATGCTCACCGGACTTCCCCAGGCTCACCGGGCCGACCCATCCCGTGAGCCTGGCTGGCCAATAGGAGGACATTGTGGTCTCCCGCAAAGCCTGGCAGCGTGGTGCGGTGGCAACCGCGACCGCGGTGCTGGTCGGCGTCGCCACCGCGGCGCCGGCAGCGCACGCCGAACCCAACAACAACAATTCACAGAAGCTGCGGGCGGCAGTCACCGCCGACGGCATCATCAAGCACCTCAAGGCCCTGCAGCGAATCGCCGACGAGAACGGTGGTACGCGGGTGGCCGGCTCGGCCGGCTACGACCGCTCGGTCGACTATGCCGAAGGCGTGCTCCGCGCGGCCGGCTTGCAGGTGAGCCGGCAGCCGTTCCAGTACCAGACGTTCATCTCGCACGGTCCCGGCCTGCTGCAGCGGGTTTCCCCGTCGCCGGCCGCCGACCTGCGGAACGTGTTGATGAGCTACTCGGGCAGCGGCGACGTGACCGCGTCGGCGTCGGTGCCGACCGGCTCCGCCTTCGGCTGCACGCCAGGGGACTTCGGCCCGGCCAACGCCGGCACGATCATCCTCATCAGCCGTGGCGGAAGCACCGACACCCTTTCCTGCAGCTTCGGCTTGAAGGCCCGCAACGCGTTCAACGCCGGGGCGGCCGCCGTGGTCATCTACAACAACACCACTGGCGATCTGAACGGGACGCTGGGCGAGGACTTCACGCTCGACTTCGCGGCGACCGGCATCACCCAGGAGCTCGGCCAGCAGCTCGTTGCGCAGGTCCCCAGTGGCCTGAAGCTACGGGTCAAGGCCGACACCTTCCGTGGTAAGGCCACCGCTGAAAACCTCATCGCCGAATCGGTCTGGGGCGACCCGAACAACGTGGTGATGGCCGGTGCCCACCTGGACTCGGTCTCCGCTGGCCCCGGCATCAACGACAACGGCTCGGGCAGCGGGTCGCTGCTGGAGATCGCCACGCAGATGCGCAAGGTCAAGCCGAAGAACAAGGTCCGCTTCGCCCTCTGGGGTGCGGAGGAGTCCGGCCTGATCGGCTCGGAGCACTACGTTGCCAACCTGTCGGCGGCAGAGACCAAGAAGATTGCTCTCTACCTGAACTTCGACATGGTGGCCTCGCCCAACTACGTGCGGTTCGTCTACGACGGCGACAACTCGGCGTTCCCGGTCGGCACCGGGTCCGCTCCCGGGCCGGCCGGCTCGGGCGCCATCGAGCAGCTCTTCCACGACTACTTCGCCTCACAGGGGCTGGCATCGCGGGAGACGCCGTTCTCCGGGCGTAGCGACTACGGGCCGTTCATCGCCGCAGGCGTGGACATCCCGTCCGGTGGCCTGTTCACCGGCGCCGAGGGCATCAAGACCGCGGACGAGGCGGCGGTCTTCGGTGGCACTGCGGGCAGCCCGTACGACTCGTGCTACCACCAGGCCTGCGACAACATCGACAACATCAACAAGCAGGCGCTTGAGGAGATGTCGGACGCGGTCGCGCACGCCGTGATCACGTACGCCTTCGACACCAGCAGCCTGCACGCGCCGGTCCAGGGCAAGGGACCGGGTGCCGGCGACAGCGGTGGCGGTGGCCTGCACGACCACGACCACGAGGTCACGCAGTAACCGTCCGGCCAACCAGACCGGCAACTGCACCGAAAGGGCGGGAGGCGACCGAGGTCGCCTCCCGCCCTTCCCAGTTCGTAGCGACCGGAAGGATTAATCCCGGCTGCTGCTGAAGGCGGCGTCGAAGGCGGCGGCCGGCGCGTCGAAGGCGAGCCGGCGTACGAACTGCAACGCCTCGGGCGCACCGACCAGCCGGTCCATGCCGGCGTCCTCCCACTCGACGGAGATCGGGCCGTCGTAACCGATCGCGTTCAACGCGCGGAAGCAGTCCTCCCACGGCACGTCGCCGTGGCCGGTGGAGACGAAGTCCCAGCCGCGCCGCAGGTCAGCCCAGGGCAGGTGGGAGGAGAGTCGCCCCCGCCGGCCGTCACCGGTACGCACCTTCGCGTCCTTGCAGTCGACGTGGTAGATCCGGTCGGCGAAGTCGAAGATGAAGTTGACCGGGTCCAGCTCCTGCCAGACGAAGTGCGACGGGTCCCAGTTCAGCCCGAACGCCGGCCGGTGGCCGATCGCCTCCAGCGTCCGCTTGGTGGTCCAGTAGTCGTACGCGATCTCGCTGGGGTGCACCTCGTGGGCGAAGCGCACGCCCACCTCGTCGAAGACGTCGAGGATCGGGTTCCACCGGTCGGCGAAATCCTGGTAGCCGCGTTCGATCATGGCCGGCGGGACGGGCGGGAACATCGCCAGGGTGTGCCAGATCGACGAGCCGGTGAAGCCGACCACCGTCTTCACCCCGAGCTTCGCCGCCGCGCGGGCGGTGTCCTTCATCTCCTCGGCGGCCCGCCGGCGGACGCCCTCCGGCTCACCGTCGCCCCAGATCCGGGCGGGCAGGATGTCCTGGTGCCGCTCGTCGATCGGGTGGTCGCAGACCGCCTGGCCGACCAGGTGGTTGGAGATGGCGAAGACCTTCAGGTTGTGCTTGGCGAGGGTGGCCCGCTTCCGGTCCACGTACGACTCGTCCGCGAGCGCCTTGTCGACCTCGAAGTGGTCACCCCAGCAGGCGATCTCGAGGCCGTCGTACCCCCACTCGGCGGCGAGCCGGCAGACCTCGTCGAACGGAAGATCGGCCCACTGGCCGGTGAAGAGCGTGATGGGTCGCGCCATTGTCCTTCTCCCCTGTCGTGATGGGGATTCCGTAGCGGACCGGGGCGAGGGCGACCGGATGCGGACGACCCCGACGGGCACCGGTGGGCGCGGTCGCACCTGGGCCCGACGGGTTGCGCCTCCCGTCGGATCACCGGCCACCTCGCGGTCGCCGTCCTCACTCTATTTCTGCCGCACGGTTCGCGGAAGGCCCCACCGGTGCGGGTCCGCTGTTAAGAAGGGGACCCTTTACTACGCCAGGCGTTAATAGGGGGCCCCTCCTTACACCTCGCGGTGTGCGGCGCGGGTGGTGAGGTCGGTGAGGGCCGCCCGGGCCGGCTCGGCCAGCGGCAGCCCGTCCAGCGCGGCGCGGGCCTGGCCGACGCGGGCCTGGATCATCTCCTCGACCCGCTCGCGCGCGCCCGTGGCCTCGATGACCCGCCGCACCTCGGCCGCGCCCCCGTGGTCCAGCTCGGGGTCGCCGACGAGCACCCGCAGCCGCGCCGCCTGAGCCGGGCCGGCCGCCTGCCGGGCCAGCGCCATCAGCACCGTCGGCTTGCCCTCGCGCAGGTCGTCCAGGTTGGACTTGCCGGTCGCCGCCGGGTCGCCGAATACGCCGAGCAGGTCGTCGCGGAGCTGGAAGGCGTCCCCGAGCGGGTCGCCGAAGTCGGCCAACGCCGCCACCGCCTCAGGGTCGGCACCGGCCAGGGCGGCGCCGATCTGCACCGGGCGGGTCACCGTGTAGCGGGCGGTCTTCATCCGGACGACCACGAGCGCCGCCGCCACCGAGCCGTCGCCGACGGCGGAGACCACGTCCAGGTACTCCCCCGCGATCACCTCGGCCCGCATCTGCGCGAAAACGGCGAGACCGTGCCGAACCCGGGCGGGATCCAGCCCGCAGCCGTGGAACATCTGCCCCGACCAGGCGGCGCAGAGGTCACCGCAGAGCAGGGCGGCGTCCCGGCCGTACGCCTCCGGGTCGCCGCACCAGCCGGAGCGGGCGTGCAGGTCGGCGAAGCTCCGGTGCACCGTGGGCTGGCCGCGCCGGCGGTCGCTGCGATCGAGAATGTCGTCGTGAATCAGGGCGAACGCGTGGAACAGTTCCAGCGCCGCCGCCGCGGCCACGATCGGGGCGCCGTCGGGGCCGCCGAAGCCCCGCCACCCCCAGTAACAGAAGAGGGGCCGCACCCGCTTGCCACCGGCGAGGACGAACCGGTGCAGCACGGCGTGGACGACCGCCGTACCGTCGTCCGACCAACCCGCCCGCTGCCGATCCAGGAACGCGGCGAGCGCGGCGTCGAAGCGGTCCCGCAGCAGGGCAGGGTCGGTCGGTGCGACGGTGACGGTCATGGCGCCTCCCTGGCCAGTCCGGCGAGCTGAAGCAGCAGAGCCTTCACGTCGGCCGCGGCCAGCCGGTCCCGGGCCGCCGACGGGTCGGAGCAGAGCAGCACCGGCCCGTCGGCCGGGTCGGCGGGCAGCCGGCCGTGCGAGCCACGGACCGCCCGCGCCCCGGCGTCCAGCCCGACCACGCTCATCAGATAGCGCAGGCCGAGCTTCTTACGGGCCAGCGCCACCGCCGCCCGACGCTTCGCGGCGCCCGGGGCGGCCGGGTCGAAGAACAGCTCGGCCGGGTCGTAGCCGGGCTTGCGGTGGATCTCCACCAGCCGGGCGAAGTCGGGCGCGCGCGCGTCGTCGAGCCAGTAGTAGTAGGTGAACCAGGCGTCCGGCTCGGCCACCAGCACCAGTTCGCCGGAACGGGGATGGTCCAGCCCGTACCCGGCCTGGCCGGTCGCGTCCAGCACCTCGGCCACCCCGGGCAGCCCGGCGCAGAGCTTCGCCACCGCCGGCAGGTCGGCCGGGTCCTTCACGTACACGTGCGCCACCTGGTGGTCGGCGACCGCGAAGGCCCGCGACGTCCAGGGATCGAGGTACTCCATCCCGGCCTGGGTGTAGACCCGCAGCATCCCCTCGGCGCGCAGCAGCCGGTTGACGTCCACTGGGCGGGAGACGTCGGTGATGCCGTACTCGGAGAGCGCCACCACGGTGGCGTCCCGCTCCCGCGCGGCGTCCAGCAGCGGGGCCAGCACCGCGTCCAGCTCGGCCGCCGCGGCGGCCGCCTCCGGCCCGGACGGGCCGAAGCGTTGCAGGTCGTAGTCGAGGTGCGGCACGTAGACCAGGGTCAGGTCGGGGTTGTGGTCGGCGAGGATCCGCTCGGCGGCCCGGCAGATCCACCGGGACGACGGCAGCCCGGCGCCCGGCCCCCAGTAGGTGAACAGCGGGAAGGTGCCGAGCGCGTCGGTGAGCTCGTCGCGCAGCTCGGGCGGGTCGGTCCAACAGTCCGGCTCCTTGCGCCCGTCCGCGTGGTAGATCGGCCGCGGGGTGACCGTCCAGTCCACGTCGGCGCCCATCGCGTACCACCAGCAGACGTTGGCCACCCGGTAGCCGGGCTCGACCCGGCGGGCCGCCTGCCACAGTTTCTCCCCGCCGACCAGGGCGTTGTGCTGCCGCCAGAGCAGCACCTCGCCGAGGTCTCGGAAGTACCAGCCGTTGCCGACGATCCCGTGGCCGGCAGGCGGTTCTCCGGTGAGGAAGGTGGACTGCACCGAGCAGGTGACCGCCGGCAGCACCGTGCCCAGCTCGGCGACGAAGCCCGCCTCGGCGACCGCGCGCAGCCGGGGCATGTGCGCCAGCAGGCGCGGCGTCAGCCCCACCACGTCGATGACCACCAGCCTGCGGCTCATGTCGGCACCTCGCTTCGCTCGGCACCGCCACGAGGCACCACAGCACTGTGTCGATGATTCACTCGCTGACGCTCGCTCATGCCGGCACCTCGCTTCGCTCGGTGGGGGCCAGGCCGAGCCCGACCAGCTCGTCGCGGGCGAAGGCCAGCTCGGCGGCGATCCCGGCGGCCAGCTCCGCGTCGGTGCGCGGCCGCCGTGCCGCCGGCAGCACCCCCCAGGTGTACGTCTCGACGTCGAGGTGGTCGCAGCCGGCTGCCGGCCCGGCGTACAGGGCGGCGAGGGCGGCCCGCAACACCGGCACGGTGGACCGCAGTGGCGGCTCGGGCGGGGCGTGCAGCGGCACGTGGTAGTGCACCCGCCACGGCCCGGGCAGCCGCGCGTCGAGTGCGGCGTCCAGGTCGTCGGCCGCGTACGCCGGGTCGGCCGGGTCGGTGACCGCGGCGCAGCCGGCCGCCCGGGTCTGGTGCAGGAAACGCGGCTCGACCCAGCGGCGCAGCGCCTCGGCCGAGCCGGCCGGGTCGCCCGCCTCGACGGCGGCGGAGACCTGCACCTTGACCACCGGCAGCCCGGCGGCCCGCAGCCGGCCCAGCGCCTCGACCGGCTCCTCCCAGGCGCAGGCGAGGTGGGCCAGATCGAGGCAGATCCCGAGCCGATCCAAATCCATGCCTGAGAATATCCTACGCGCCTGTCCGGTGGACTCCACCAGGCAGCCCGGTTCCGGCTCGAAGCCGACCCGGACGGTCCGACCGGTCTCCCGCTCCACCGCGGCCAGCCCGGCGGCCAGCTCGTCGAGGTTACGCCGGGCGGCGTCGGCCCGCTCGCCGTCCCAGGGCGTACGCCAGGCCAGCGGCAGGGTGGAGATCGAGCCCCGGGCCGCGTCCTCGGGGAGCAGGTCGGCCAGCACCCGGGCCAGGTCCAGGGTGTACCCGAGCCGCTCCGGGGTGGTCCAGTCCGGGTGGTACACCGCGCCCTTCACCACCGGCGCCTGGAAGGCCGCGTACGGGAAGCCGTTGAGGGTGACCACCTCCAGCCCGCGTACGGTCAGCTCGTGCCGGAGCCGGCGGCGGGCCGCCGGGTCGGCGGCGAGTGCGGTGGCCACCGGGGCGGCCAGCCAGAGCCCCAGCCCGAGCAGGTTGGCGCCGAGCGCCCGGCGGACGCCGAGCGCGTACGTGTCGAGCTGGGCGAGGATCCCGGCCAGGTCCTCGGCCGGGTGGACGTTGGTGCAGTAGCCGAGGTGCACGGTGCTGCCGTCGGCATGTCGCAGGCGCATCACGAACCCCCGCGCAGGATGGAGTTGCCGGCGAAGGTCGGTGCCGGGGCGTCCACGTCGCTGAGGTCCAGCTTTCCGGACTGGCCGTAGAACTCCACCGGGTTGCGCCACAGCACCCGGTCCACGTCGTCCTCGGTGAACCCGGCGAGCAGCATCGCCTCACCGGTGGCCCGGGTGAGCAGCGGGTCGGAGTGCCCCCAGTCGGCGGCCGAGTTGACCAGCATCCGCTCCGTCCCGTACGTCTTGAGCAGCTCGACCATCCGCGGCGGCGACATCTTGGTCTCCGGGTAGATGGAGAAACCCAGCCAGCAGCCGGTGTCCCGGACCAGCTTCACGGTGATCTCGTTGAGGTGGTCGACCAGCACCCGCCCGGGTTCGATGCCGGACTCGGCGACCACCGCCAGGGTGCGTTCGACGCCGCGGGCCTTGTCCCGGTGCGGGGTGTGCACCAGGGCGGGCAGGTCGTGCGCGACGGCCAGCGCGAGCTGCCCGGCGAAGGCGGCATCCTCGTCCGGGGTCATCGAGTCGTAGCCGATCTCGCCGACCGCCACCACGCCATCCTTGTCCAGGTAGCGCGGGAGCAGGTCGAGCACCGGACGGCAACGCGGGTCGTTGGCCTCCTTCGGGTTCAGCGCCACGGTGGCGTGGTGCCGGACGCCGAACTGCCCGGCCCGGAACGGTTCCCAGCCGATCAGCGAGTCGAAGTAGTCGACGAACGAGGCGACGCTGGTGCGTGGCTGACCGAGCCAGAACGCCGGCTCCACCACCGCGCGTACCCCGGCGGCGGCCATCCGCTCGTAGTCGTCGGTGGTCCGGGACGTCATGTGGATGTGCGGGTCGAAGATGCGCATCACGCCTCCCTGGCGGTGGTCGAGTGCGAGCCGGCGCCGAGCCGGGCGAGCAGGTCGGTGGCGTCGGTGGGCATGGCCCGGCCAGCCGCGTGTCGTTCGGCGGCGAGCGCGGCCAGCATCGCCGCCAGCTCGCTGTCCGCCCGGCCGTCGAGGTCGTCGACGGCAGCCAGCGGTACGCCGGTGAAGACGCACTTGAGCACGGCCTGCCGCCAGGCCGGCTGCTCCAGGTGCCGGGCGTACGGGCCGAGGGCCGCGGCGATCAGCCGGGTGTCGTTGGTGCGGATCGCGTCGTGCAGCAGCGGGACGCAGGCCGCCCCGATCGGCAGCAGCGGCAGGGCGCGCAGCACGGCCCGCTTCTCGGCCGCGTCGCCGTGCCGGTAGAGGGAGTCGGCCACCACCGCGTGGTCGGCGGGCAGTGCGGTGAGCAGCAGCGCCCGGGCGGCCTCGTCGACCGTCCAGCCGGACGGGTCGGCCAGCGGCTCCCGGCCGCACCGCCGCGCGGTGGAGGCGAAGAAGCGTGGGATCGCCGCGGGCTCGGTCGCGACGCGGCGCAGCGCCGCGTCCAGCCACTGCGGATCGGGTACGCCCCGCAGCGCGGCGCGCAGTCGGTCGGGTGTCATGCCGTCTCCCCTCTCATGGGTGGAAGCTGGTCAGCCACCGCCGTCAGGTCACCGCGCGGGTGGTGGCAGCGGTACCCGGGACGGCGCGGCGGCCGCCCGGGCGGCGGTACGCAGGAAATCGAGCGAGTGGGCGGCGACGGCGGGCGCGGCGTGCGAGTGCCGGGGCAGTTCCACAGCCACCAGGCCGCGGTAGCCGGCGTCGGCGAGGGCGCGCAGCACCGGCGGGAAGTCGATCTCGCCGGTGCCGAACTCCAGGTGCTCGTGCACGCCCCGACGCATGTCGTCGATCTGCACATTGACCAGGTGGTCGGCGACCGCCGTCACGCAGTCGGGCACCGGCTGCGGCTCCAGGCAGCGACAGTGTCCGATGTCGAGGGTGATGCCGAAGCCGGGCGGCGCGCCGAGCGCGTCCCGCAGCCGGTGCCAGCCGGCGATGTCCTCGACCAGCATGCCCGGCTCGGGTTCGAACCCGAGCGGCACGCCGGCCGCCGCGGCCTCGGCGCAGACGGTGGCGCAGCCGGCGACAAGCCGATCCCAGGCGACGGCTTCCGGCACCTCCGGCGGGCGTACGCCGGCCCAGCACGAGACCGCCTCCGCGCCCAGGTCGGCGCCGATCCGCACGGCCCGGCGAAGGAACTCGATCCGTCGCGCCGGGTCGTCGTGCAGCAGCGTCGGGGCGTGCTTGTGCCACGGGTCGAGCAGGTAGCGGGCGCCGGTCTCGATCACCACGGCCAGGCCGAGCGCGGCGAGCCGGCGGTGCACGGCGGACACCCGGCGGGCCAGCTCGGGCGCGAACGGGTCGAGGTGGTCGTGGTCCAGGGTGAGCGCCACCCCCTGGTAGCCGAGGTCCGCGAGCACGCCGAGCGCGTCGTCGAGGCGGTGGTTGGCGAAGCCGTTGGTCCCGAATCCGAACCGGAGCCCGGCCGGGTCCAGCGGGCTCCTGGCGTCCGCCGCCGTCGGCGTGCTGCCGGTCGGCGCGGATGGGAGCGGGGGGCTGGTCGCCGGTCGGCCGGTCATGTCGGCGAGACCAGCCGGGCCAGGCGGCGGCCGAGCGGGGCGGCGGCTGCGACGGCGAGACCGAGCACCCGGGCACCGGCCCGGGCGGTCAGCGCGCCCTGCAACGCGGGCAGCCCGGTGATGCCCGCGCCGACGGCGGCGCGTACCCGGGCCGGTGACGGGTCGGCGAGCACCCGGGCCTGCGCCGACCCGTAGCGGGTGGCGTAGCCGGCGGCGAGCGCGGCGGGCACCGGGTCGGTACGGCTCAGCGCGGTGGCGGCGACCAGCGCGGTGCCGGCCAGGGTGGCCCGGGGCAGCCGTCGGTCGGCCCCGGAGACCTCGCGGCGGGAGAGCGCGGTGACGGTCCACGTGTGCGCGGCCACGGTCAGCGCCGCCGGCAGCGCCCGGACCAGACCCCGCCCGACCGCGGGGACGCGACCGGCGCGGGTCGCGCTCCGGCCCGCGCCGCCGGCAGGTCCAAGCCGGCGGGACCGGGCAACCGGGCGGCCGGGCGCCGGGCTGGGGCTCGCGCCGAGCAGCACGTCCAGGCCCCGGCAGGCGGCCATCACGGCGGGGCCGGCCGCGGTGTTCTTGGCGAACAGGTCGTAACCCCAGATCGCGGCGGCGAGCGGGACCGCGACGGCAGTGGCCCGCCGACCCCCGGCGGCGGTG
Organism: Micromonospora sp. SL1-18; assembly: GCF_047921505.1. Classification (NCBI taxonomy): domain Bacteria; kingdom Bacillati; phylum Actinomycetota; class Actinomycetes; order Micromonosporales; family Micromonosporaceae; genus Micromonospora; species Micromonospora sp. SL1-18. The sequence goes on from NZ_JBLROA010000005.1 coordinate 124,451, forward strand.
GCCACGGCGAGCCCGGCGGCGGTCAGGCCGGCGGCGACGCCGAACGCGGTGGCCGGGTGGACCCGGCCGGACGGGATCGGCCGTTCGGGGCGCTCGACCGCGTCCAGCCGGCGGTCGGCCCAGTCGTTGGCGGCCATGCCGGCCCAGTAGAGCAGCACCGACGCCCCGGCCAGCGCGGGCGTACGCCGGTCCAGCGCGCCGGCCGCCGCCGCGCCGGCCAGCACGTCCCCCGGTACGGAGAGTGCGGCGGGCGCCCGGACCAGCTCGGCGAGGTCGGCGAGCCGGGTCATCGCCCGGCCCCGGCATGCAGCGCGTCGACGAAGTCGCAGAGCACCGTCCACTGCTCGGCGAGCGAGTGGGCGGGCGCGTCGATGCCGTCCTTGAAGAAGAAGGCCAGCTCGGCGAGGGGGCCGGTGTGGCCGACGGCGTGCGCGGCGGCGGTGAGCCGGGCCAGGTCGAGCACCAGCGGGGCGGCCAGCGCGGAATCGCAGCCGTGCCAGGTGAACTCCATCCGCATGCGGGTGCCGAGGAAGCCGGCGAAGGTGACCAGGTCCCAGGCGGTCTTGAAGTCGCCGAGGTCCTCGACGTAGTCGATCCGGGTGTCACCCTGCGGCACATAGCCGAGGGTCTCGCCGAGCACCCGCTGCTTGCTGCCCACCTTGGCGGCGTTGGCTGCCGGTTCGGCGAGCGTGGCGCCGTCCCCGCCGCCGAGCAGGTTCAACCCGGACCAGGAGCGTACGGCCAGGTGCCGCATCGCGAACATCGGCGCGATCACCGACTTGACCAGGGTCTCCCCGGTCTTGCCGTCGTGCCCGGCGTACGGCAGGCCATGCTCGTGGGCCAGCGTTGCCAGCGCCGGCAGCCGGGCACCGGTCGACGGCGTGAAGTCCACGTACGGGCAGCCGGCGGTGAACGCCGCGTACGCGTACAGCGAGCTGGTCGGCAGCACCTCGTCGGGACCGGCCAGCGCGTCCCGCAGCGCGGCGAGGTCGTGGTGGGCGGGGTGCGCGGTGGCGACCGGTTCGGTGGCGGAGACGTTGACCACCACCACCCGGTCCAGCGTGTGCCGGCGCCGGAAGTCGGTCAGGTCGCGGGCCACGGCGGCGGCCCGCTCGGCCTGGGTGCCCCCGGTCGGGGCGGGACGCAGCGCCGCCTCGACGCCGGCCAGCTCGCCGACGAGGGCGTCCACCAGCCGGGCGGGCAGCACCCCGGCGGCGGCGAGCGCCTCGGCCCGCTTGGTGAGCGGGGTGGCGACCACGTCGTGGCCGCCGAGGACGAGGTCGGCGAAGGCCGGCAGGGCCGGCCCGCGTAGCTCGGGCAGCTCGGTGACGCAGCCGGTCGGGTCGGTGAGCCCGGCCCGCAGGGCCAGCGCCCCGACGATGCTGGTGGTCGCGACCGAGCCGCGCGCTCCCACCAGCCAGACACCCGTACGCATCGTGCTCCCTCCCCAGGGTCGGGCCGGTCCGCCGGTGCGGCCGGGGAATCCCGGTCCGGCCGCACCGGACGGCCGTGCTGGTCGTGCCGTGCCGGAGGCTCCGGTGGCACACTCCCCGAGGTCGACCTCGTCCCCGCCGTGGGGCGCAACCGCGGCGGGCCCTCGCCGGTCGGCGCCGGGAAGCCTCTCGGGCGGCGCCGGTGGCGCCGCGTCACGGATCAGGCGGCCACTTCGGCCAGTGTGGGCTCCACCTCCGTCCAGGCGGCCAGCTCCGCCGAGCGGGCCACCGCGTCGAGCACGAGTTGGACCTGCAACGCGTCGGCGAACGACGGTGCCGGGTCGGTGCCGGTGGCGACCGCCTCGATGAAGTCGCGCATCTGGTGGGTGAAGGAGTGCTCGTAGCCGATGATGTGGCCGGGCGGCCACCACGCCGACAGGTACGGGTGCTCCGGCTCGGTCACCAGGATCCGGGTGAACCCCTGCTCGGCGGCGGGCCGGGCGGCGTCGTAGAACTCCAGCTCGTTGAGGCGTTCCAGGTCGAAGACCAGGGTGCCGAGCGAGCCGTTGATCTCCACCCGGAGCGCGTTCTTGCGGCCGGTGGCGAACCGGCTCGCCTCGTACGTGGCCAGCGCCCCGCCGTCGAGTCGGGCCACGAAGACCGCCGCGTCGTCGACGGTCACCTGGCCCGTCGCCTGGCCGTGGCCGTCGGCCTGCGCGGCCAGGCCGCTCGACCCGGCCGGCAACGGCCGCTCCTTGACGAAGGTTTCGGTGAGCGCGCTGACCCCGGTGATCTGCTGCCCGGTGACGAACTGGGTGAGGTCGATGATGTGCGCGCCGATGTCGCCGAGCGCGCCGGAGCCCGCCCTGTCCTTCTGCAACCGCCAGACCAGTGGGAACTGCGGGTCGGTGATCCAGTCCTGGAGATAGACCGCGCGCACGTGCCGGATCTCGCCGAGCCGCCCGTCGGCAACGAACTGCCGCATCATGGTGACGGCGGGCACCCGGCGGTAGTTGAACCCGCACATGGTGCGTATCCCGTCGGCCCGGGCCTGGGCGGCGGCGGCCGCCATCTGCCGGGCCTCCTCGACGGTGTTGGCCAGCGGCTTCTCGCACAGCACGTGCTTGCCGGCGGCCAGCGCGGCGATCGCGATCTCGCAGTGGCTGTCTCCCGGTGTGCAGATGTCGACCACGTCGATCTCGTCGGATTCGACCAGTCGCCGCCAGTCCGTGGTGTGCCCGTCCCAGCCGAGCCGGTCGGCGGCGTCGGCCACCTTCGGCTCGTCCCGGCCGCAGATGAGCGCCATCCGCACCCGCGCCGGCAGGTCATACACGCGGTTCACGGTGCGCCACGCCTGGGAGTGCGCGGCGCCCATGAACGCGTAGCCGACCATGCCGACCCGCAGAAGTCTGTCGTGAGTGGACAAGGTGGGTCTCCCCCCGTATATCAGAACCCGAGCTTCAGGTAGTTGCTCGCGTTCTCCTTGGTGATCGTCTCGGAGGCGAGCACGATCTCCTTCGGCACCTGGAGTTCCACCAGGTCGGACATGCCCCGGTCCTGGCCGATCAGGCGGGCCAGCGAGATGGCCGAGGAGGCCATCGACGGGCTGTAGGTGACGGTGGCCTTCAGCACGGTGTTGTCGGCCTGGATGTCCTCCATGGCCTTCTTCGAGCCGGCGCCGCCGACCATGAAGAACTCCTTGCGGTTGGCCTGGCCGACCGCGGCGAGGACACCGATGCCCTGGTCGTCGTCGTGGTTCCAGATCGCGTCGATCTTCGGCAGCGCCTGGAACAGGCCGGTGGCCTCCTGCTGACCGGAGTCGGCGGTGAACCTCGCCGCCCGGCGGTTGGCGACCTTCAGGCCGTACGACGCGAGGGTGTCGGCGAAGCCCTTCGACCGCTCCTGCGTCAGCTCCAGCTCGTCCATCCCGGCGATCTCACCGATGACCGGATTGCTGACCCCCTTGGCCTTGAGCTGCTCGGCGATGTAGTTGGCGGCGGCCACCCCCATGCCGTAGTTGTCGCCCTTGATCTGCAGCCGGTAGGCCCGCGCGTCGGGGAACGCCCGGTCCAGGTTGACCACCGGGATGCCGGCCTTCATCGCCTCCAGGCCGAACGCGTTCAGCTCCTTGCCGTCGTGCGGCAGCAGCACGATCACGTCGGGCTTCTGGGAGACCAGGGTGGACAGCGCCGCCCGCTGGGCCGCCGCGTCCGCGCCGGCCTCCACGGTCTTGAGCTCCACATCGGAGTACGCCCCGGCCTGCGCCTTGGCGTTGTTGGTGATCGCGGCGATCCAGCCGTGGTCGGCGGCCGGGGCGGAGAAGCCGATGGTCACCTTCTTGCCGGCCTCGTTGTTGCCGCCGGTGGCGGCGGCCTTGGTCTGCGCTTCGGTGGGCTTCTGCTCGTTGCTGGTGCAGCCGGCGAGCACGGCGCCGGCGGAAAGCGCTGCCCCGCCGAAGAGCAGCCGGCGGCGCGACAGGTCGCGACCCTGCGTTGTCATGACGGCCTCCTGGATGAGGTGGTGCGGTGGGAGAAGGGTGTGTTGAGCCCGGCCACCGTCGCTGTCGAGGTGGCCGCCGGTGCGGCGGTGGAATCAGGTGGTGATGGTTCGGTTGCGGTGCAGGAACTGGGTGAGGCTGCCGAACTGGACCTGCTGGACCAGGACGGCGGCGACGATGATGCCGCCCTTGACCATGTTCTGCGCCTCGGGGGAGAGGCCGTTGATGGCGAAGAGGTTGGTGATGGTGGAGAAGATGACCACCCCGAGCAGGGAGCCCACAATGGTCCCCCGCCCGCCGCTGAGCAGCGTGCCGCCGATGATCGCGGCGGCGATCGCGTCCAGCTCGTAGAGGTTGGCCATCGCTGCCTGGGCGGAGGTGGCCTGCGCGGTCAGCATGATCGCGGCGATGCCGCAACAGAGGCCGGAGAGCGCGTAGAGCAGCAGGGTGTGCCGGCGCACGTTGATGCCGGCGAGCCGGGCCGCCTCGGGGTTGCCGCCGACGGCCACCGTGCGACGGCCGAAGGTGGTGCGGTTGAGCAGCACCCAACCGGCGGCGACCACCGCGGCGAGGATGTAGACCAGCAGCGGGATGCCGAGCAGGTTCGTGCTGGCGATGTCGTTGATGAAGGTGTTGTTCGAGACCTGGGTCTGTTTGCCGGAGATCTCGGCGGCGAGACCGCGCGCGGCGACCATCATCGCGAGGGTGGCGATGAACGGCACCAGCCGCCCGTACGAGATGAGCAGCCCGTTGACCACGCCGACGCCCAGCCCGACGGTGAGCGCGCTGAAGATCATCCCGCCGGCGCCGTAGCTCTGGGTGGCGACCGTGGTGGACCACACCCCGGCCACCGCGACGATCGCGCCCACCGACAGGTCGATGCCCCCGCCGATGATCACGAAGGTCATCCCGACGGTGACCACGCCGACCACCGAGGCCAGCTTGAGGATGGTGAGCGTGTTACCCCACACCCAGCTCGCGTTGCCATAGAGGTCGGGCCGGGTGAGGATGCCGATGACGACCAGCACCAGCAGGGTGGCCAGCAGGCCGAGGTTGCGCCGGGCGCCCTCGCCCGCGTCACCCCGCCACCACGACAACCGGCCCCGCGTGTCGGACTTCGCGGCCCCGGCCGGGCCGACCGACGGCGACTGGGCCAGTCCCGACGCCTGCTCCGACGTTGCGGTAGGTGTCTCGCTCATGCCGCCGCCTCGCTTCGCTCGGCGCCGTCACGAGACTCACCGGCACTGTATTGATGATTCGCTCGCTGCCGCTCGCTCATGCCGGCGCGCCTTCCATGAGGGACCCCGCCATGACGAGGTCGAGCACAGTGTTCTCGTCGATTTCGCCGGCCGGGGCCTCGCGGACCACCCGGCCCTCCCGCATCACCAGCACCCGGTCGGCCAGGCCGAGCACCTCGGGCACCTCACTGGAGACCAGCAGCACCCCGACGCCCCGGGCGGCGAGCGCTCGGATCACCTGGTACAGCTCGGCCCGGGCGCCCACGTCCACGCCCCGGGTCGGCTCGTCGAGCAGCAGCAGCCGGGTGTCCCCGAGCAGCCACCGGCCGACCACCACCTTCTGCTGGTTACCACCGGAGAGCGTGCGCACCAACCGGCGTACGTCGCGGGGACGCAGCTCCAGCGAGTCGGCGATCCGGTCCGCCTCGGCCCGTTCCCGCCCGGCGTCGGTGAAACCGAGGCGCGCGTACCGGCCGAAGGTCGCCAGGGTCACGTTGCGGTAGATCGGCTCGCCGAGCAGCAACGCCTGGCTCTTGCGCTCCTCCGGGGCCATCCCCATGCCGGCCCGTACCGCCGCGCCTACGTTGCCCGCGCGCAGCGCGCGCCCGCCCATCCGGACCGAACCGGCCTGCGCGCGCCGGGCGCCGTAGATGGTTTCCAGCAGCTCGGAGCGGCCGGAACCGACCAGCCCGGCGATGCCGACGATCTCCCCGGCCCGCACGGTCAGCGACACGTCGGCGAACTCGCCGGTCCGGGTGAGCCCGTCGACCCGCAGCAGCTCCGTGCCGGCGGGCTCGTCGGCCGGGCGCTCTGGGAAGACGTACTCGATGGTTCGCCCGGTCATCCGGGCGACCAGGTCGCGGGTCGGGGTGTCGCGGGCCGCCAGGTTCGCCGCCGTGGTCCGGCCGTCCTTGAGTACGGTGACCCGGTCGCCGATCTCGCGGATCTCCTCCAACCGGTGCGAGATGTAGATGACCGCGATCCCCTGCGCGGTGAGCTCCCGGATGATCCGGAACAGGTTGCCCACCTCGTCGTGGGCGAGCACGGCGCTCGGCTCGTCCATGATGATCAGTCGGGCCTCGTGCGACAGCGCCCGGGCCATGCTGACGACCTGCTTGCCGGCGGCGGGCAGGTGGCGGACCAGCCGGCCGGGCGGGATCTCCGGGTGCCCGAGCCGGGCCAGGATCTGTCGGGTACGCCGGGCCATGTGACCGCGCCGGACGAAGCCGAGCCGGCGCGGCTCGTGGCCGAGGAAGGCGTTCTCCGCCACCGACAGGTCCTCGACCAGGTCGAGTTCCTGGTAGATGGTGGCGATCCCGGCGCGCATCGCGGCCTGCGGGTTGGCGAAGCTCGCCGGCTCGCCGCGCCACTCGACCTCGCCGGAGTCCGGCTGGTGCACCCCGGCGAGCACCTTGATCAGGGTGGACTTGCCGGCGCCGTTCTGCCCGAGCAGGCAGTGCACCTCACCCGCCCGGACCTCCAACTGCACCCCGTCGAGCGCGCGTACGCCGGGGAAGGTCTTGACCACGTCGGTGAGACGCAGGACCACCTCGCCCGCGACGGCGTCGGCGGGGGCCGCCACCAGCGGCCCGGTCGTCATGCCGCCTCCCCGAAGGCCAGGTCGCTGGCGAGCACCGCGGCCCCGGCCACCCCGGCGCGCGGGCCGAGTTCGGACAGGACGACCGGCAGGTTGCCGGTGGCCAGCGGCAGTGAGCGGCGGTAGACCACGCTGCGGATCTCGGCGAGCAGGATGTGGCCGAGCTGGGCGAGCCCACCGCCGATGACGATCATCGACGGGTTGGTGAAGCTCACCAGGCCGGCCAGCACGCTGCCGACCCGCCGGCCGCCGTCGCGGATGAGCTGGATGCAGGTGACGTCCCCCTCGGCCGCCCCCTGCGCCACGTCCAGCGCGGTGACCGCGCCCCGGGCTTCGAGTCGTTCGGCGAGTGCCGGGGAGACCCCGGCGCGGGCCGCCGCGGTGGCCTCCCGGGCCAGCGCGGCCCCGCTGAAGACGGCCTCCAGGCAGCCGAGGTTGCCGCAGGAGCACATCGGACCGTTCGGGTCGACCTGGATGTGGCCGATGTCGCCGGCACAGCCGTCGGTGCCCCGGTAGACCTCGCCGTTGAGATAGATGCCGCAGCCGACCCCGGTGCCGATCTTGATGAACAGGCAGTCGTCCACCGAGTGGGCAACGCCGCCGTGCCGCTCGCCGATCGCCATGATGTTGACGTCGTTGTCGACCACCGCGGGGCAGCCGTGCTCCCGGGTCAGCAGCTCACGGACCGGGAAACGGTCCCAGCCGGGCATGATCGGCGGCGAGACGGGCACGCCGTCCCGGAAGCTCACCGGCCCGGGCACGCCGATGCCGACCGCGTCCAGCCGCTCGTACGCGCCGTCCACCTTGGCCTTGTGCAGCAGCTCGTTGACCCGCTGGAGGGTCACCTTCGGCCCGGAGCGGATGTCGGCGGGCTCGGCGTACGCGGCCACCGGCTCGAGCCGGCCGTTGACCACCTCGACGTCGATCGAGCTGGCGCCCAGGTCGACCGCGGCGAAGCGCAGGTGCGGGCTCAGCTCGACCAGGGTGGAGCGGCGACCGCCCCGGGAGGCGGCCAGCCCTGCCTCGGCGACGTAGCCGAGGCCGACCAGGCGCTCCAGCTCGGCGAGCAGGCGCGGACGGGGCATCTGCAACCGGTCGCCGAGCTCGGCCCGGGACACCGCCCCCTCGTCCCGGAGCAGTCGTAGGAGCTGTACGTGCAGGGGGTCCGCTGTCCGCACCGGGACTCACCTCCGCATCGGAGTCGTTCACATCGACGAAACAGCGATGTGTCGTGTCCGACACAGTAAGAGGCTTCCGGGTCACATGTCCATAGCTTCGGCCGATCTGACGCAAACTTTTGTCCATGCGAACAAAAGCGCGGAAGTGGCTCACGAAAAGATGATCCACTTCCGGCGCCGCCCGGCAGGGCTGCCCCACCAGCCGGTCAGTGGCCGGGCCTGCCCTTCTTCCTGAGCTTGCGGTCGTCGCGCAGTTGGACGTACGGCTCCTCGTCGGCGGGATGCCCCGCCGCGATGGCGCGGCTGCGCTCCAGCTCGGCGTCGAACTCCGCGCCGAGCAGGATGGCGATGTTGGTCAACCAGAGCCAGACCAGGAAGATGATCACGCCGGCCACCGCGCCGTACGTCTTGTTGTACGCGCCGAAATTCGCGAGGTAGAGGGCGAACAGCACGGAGATGACCAGCCAGATCACCACGGCCAGCACGCCGCCGGGACTGACCCAGCGGAAGCCGCCCTGGCGGGCGTTCGGCGAGGCCCAGTAGAGGATCGCGAACATCAGGCTCACCAGGATCAGCAGCACCGGCCATTTGGCGATGTTCCACACCGTCACGGCCGCCGAGCCGAGACCGATCGCGCTGCCGACCTGGGTGGCCAGCCGGCCGCTGAACACCACGATGACCGAGGCAGCCAGCAGCATCACGCCGACCAGGGCGGTCACTCCGAGCCGGATCGACAGGGTCTTCCAGATCGGCCGGCCTTCCGGCACGTCGTAGATCGTGTTGGCGGCGCGCATGAAGGCGGCGATGTAGCTGGAGGCCGACCAGTAGGCACCCAGCACACCGACGACCGCGACGATGCTGGCCAGGCCCTCCGAGCTGCTCGCCTGGTCGACCGCGAGGTCGATGATGTGCCGGATGGTCGGCTGCGGCAGCGCCTGGTCGAGGGTGTCCCGGACGCCCTTGACGGCTTCCTTGCCGAGCAGACCGACCACCGAGATGAGCGCCAACATGCCCGGGAAAATCGAGAGCACCCCGTAGTAGGTGAGCGCGGCGGCCCGGTCGATCAGGTTGTCCGCCTGGAACTCCCGGACCGCACGCTTCAGCGTCGGCGCCCACCCGGCGGCGCCCGACAACTGCCGCGGGCTCCTCGGGCCCTCGTCCGGGCCGGCCGGCCCCGAGCGCTTCGTCCCGCCGGAGACGGTGCCGGAATCATCGCGGCCGGGCCCGCTCCGGGCGGAAGACTCGTCGGCGGTCATCGCCCCCTCCCTCGTCGGCGTCGTCCCCCGACATGCCCAGACGGGAGGGCGTTAACCACCTACTTGTAGAGCAACCTGCCCATCCGGCGGGACGCCAGCGTGAGCATGACGGCGGCCAGCACCACCAGGTACGCCACGTCCAGCAGCCAGGACCAGCCGGAACCCTCGACACAGATCGCCCGGATCAGGTGCACCGACCGGTAGAGCGGGGTCAACTCGACCACCCAGTGCAGCACGGCCGGATACGCCTCGGCCGGCACGAAGGTGCCGGAGAAGAGGAAGAGGGTGAACTGGGCCGACCCCATCAGGTCGAAATCCTGCCAGCCGCGGATCAGGGTAGCGACGACCATGCCGAGCGCGCCGAACGCGACGCCGACCAGCATCGCGGCCGGGAAGGCGGCGACCGCCCGGGCCGCGGTGGTCAGGTCCATCGCCACCATGATCACCAGGAACGCGGCCGAGTAGAGGCTGCCCCGGATCATCGCCCAGCCCAGCTCGCCCAGGGCGATCTCGAACGGCTGCACCGGGGTCGCGATGACCCCGTCGTACAGCTTCATGAACTTCATCTTCCCGAAGAAGTTGAAGGTGGTCTCGGACAGCGCGCCGTTCATCGCCGAGGAGGCCAGCATGGCCGGGGCGACGAACGCCGCGTACGAGACCACCTGCCCGCCGGGCAGGGTGAGGTCGCCGACCAGCGCGCCCACCCCGACGCCGATCGAGAACAGGTAGAGCACCGGCTCCAGGAAGCCGGAGAGCAGCACCAGCCAGTACGCGCTCCGCAACGCGGTGAGGTTGCGCTCGGCGACCGACGCGGACCGGCGGGGCGCTCCCTCGAAGCTGACCAGCCGGGGCAGGACTAGACCGACCACGACACCCTCCCCTAGACGACCAGCGAGCGGCGGAACACGTGCCGGGCCAGCAGCCAGCCGGCGGCGGACCAGGCGGCGAGGTAGAGCAGATGTCCGGCGACCGGCCACTGCGGGGCGGTGCCGAGGGTGGCGGCCCGGCACAGGTCCACGCCGTGCCAGACCGGGGTCGCGTACGCCAGCCAGCGCAGCGCCTCCGGCAGCGACTCGACCGGGAAGAACACCCCGGCGAACAGGGTCATCGGAATCACCGCGAACCGGAACAGCAGGGCAAGGTAGCTGTCGCTCGGCACCGCCGCACTGAACGCGAAGGTCGGCGCGGCGACCGCGAGCCCGAGCAGCACCACCACCGGCAGGACGGCCACCGCCCAGGGCGAGCGCAACGCCCCGAACAGCGCCGTCACCAGCACGAACGCGGCGGCGCTGGTCAACACCCGGAACAACACGAAGGCGAGGTGCCCGGCAAGGATGTCCCCGATCCGCAGCGGCGCCGCGACCTGCGCGTGGTAGGTCCGGATCCAGCGGAGGTTGCTGTGCACCGGCCAGGTCGACTCCGCCATGGCAACCTGCAGGGCGGTGGAGGCGATCAGGCCGGGCACCAGCCACTCCAGGTAGGACACCCCGCCCACGCCCCGGTGCACGTACGCCCCGACGCCGACGCCGAAGCCGAGCACGGTGAGCACCGGCAGCAGGAAGGAGGAGAAGATCCCCGCCCGCCAGGTGCGCCGGTAGCCGACCAGGTGGTGCGCGAAGACCGTCAGCGCCGGGATGCGTGCCATCCCCGGCCCGGCCCGCTCCGCCACGCTCACCGCGACCACCCCCGCTCTCCGCCGCCCTGGCCTTCCTACCGCCCGGGTACGACAGACCGCGGCCACCCTACGACGGGCCATCGATGCTGTCGCGGCAGTTTCGGCCGGCTCCCGCCACCACCTGCACCCTGATCGCCAACCCACCGTTACCAGTCCGAAAGCTGGTCTTCGCGTTACCGACATCTATCATTGCGAATGTCCGGCCTCGACGCGAACCACCGCGTCGTGAAGATCGGGTGCCCCGGAGGCCAGGAAAATGCGTCATCCCCGTTCCCTCCCGCTGCTGACAGCGGGGCTCCTTGTCGCGGCCACCGTCGCGCTCGTCAACCCGCCCGCCGCGTCCGCCGCCGCGGCGGACGCCCCGCACTGCTCCACCGCCGGCACCTGGCGGCAGGGCGAGTTCAACATCTACTGGTTCGATGTGGAGCAGGGCGACTCTCAGCTCATCGTCGGGCCGACCGGCCGCACCATGCTGATCGATTTGGGCGAGACCGCGTACAACTCCACCACCAACAGCAACGCCGGGAAGGTGGCCCCACAGATCCGCGCCATCTGCGGCATCGCCTCCGGCCCGGTGCACCTGGACTACGTGATGGCCTCCCACCATCACCTGGACCACATTGGCTACGCGGGCAACCCGAACGACACCACGAAGTACGGCAACGGCCTCTACCAACTGCTCACCCCAACCACGAGCGGCGGCCTCGGCTTCACCGTGGGCGCCCTCTACGACCATGACGGCGGCGTCTGGACCGACACCAACGCCGACGGCACCTGCAACCCCGGCACCTCCGCCGCGCCGAGCAACGAGATCGCGTACCACAACGCGGGCACCACCTCGACCACCGCCGTCCGCTGGATGTGCTGGCTGTACGGGCCGGCCGCGCAGGCCGACCGGGCCAACATCGCCGGCAAGGTCCAGCGGATCACCAACACCGCCGCGTGGCCCTCGTTCGACCTGGGCACCGGGGTCACGTCCGCTGCGGTCGAGGCGAACGGCAAGGACATCAAGCAGGCCGACGGGGTGACCCCGGTCAGCGGCGACCACACCGCCGCCGCCGTCCCGCCCAGCGAGAACGACTACTCGATCGGCGTCCGGACCGCGTTCGGCCCGTTCGTGTACGCCACCGCCGGTGACAGCGACGGCGAGTACGCCACCAGCGCGAACGGCTACACGTACAACAACATCGAGGCGCTGCTGGCCACGAAGATGGGGTCGGTCAACGCGCTGCGCGCCAACCACCACGGGTCGGCACACTCGTCGTCCGACACGTACCTGAAGGCGACCACGCCCCAGGTCGGCTTCATCTCCTGCGGCGTCAACTCGTACGGCCACCCGGGCAACCGGACCCTGGACGCGTTCCGCTCGGTCGGCGCGGACATCTACCTGGCCAACAACCCGTGCGACACCAAGGACACCACGGGCGCGGCGATCAACTACGCGGGCACGCTGAACAAGAACGGCACCGTGCACCTGGCCACCACCGGCGGCGGCACCGGGTTCACCGTGGACTACGACCTGGGCAGCCGCACGTACACCACCCGGAACGGCGGAGGCGGAGGCACGGGCGGCGGCCCGACCAAGGTGAAGGTCAACGAGGTGCTGATGGCGCCCTCGGGCACCGGCACCGAGTGGGTCGAGCTCTACAACCCCACCACCTCGACGGTCGACATCGGCGGCCTGTACATCGACGACATCCCCAACGGAGGCGGGGCGCCCAAGCAGATCCCGGCCGGCACCAAGATCCCGGCCGGCGGCCGGTGGGTGATGGAGTTCGCGAGCGGGTTCCTCAACAACACCGGGCCGGAGTCCGTGCGGTACCTGAAGATCGTCAGCGGGGTGGAGACGGTCTACGACAGCTACAGCTGGACGCTGGGTTCCACCCAGTACGACAAGGTCTTCCACCGCATGGGCGACGGCGGGGAATGGTGCGGCACCATCTCCACCAACGTCACCAAGGGCGCCGCCAACCCGACCACCTGCCCGTGACGCCGCGACGGAAAGCCGTACTCGTCGGCGCGTTGCTGTTGGCGGCCGCGGGTATCACGCTCGCGGCCGCGGGCGGTCCGTCGGTCTCCGCCCGGTCCGCCACGCCAGCCCCGGCAAGCACCGGGGACGGGCGGCTGGTGCTGGTCAGCGGCCGGGACGACCACGGCCTGCTCGCCACCGAGCGGGTCCCGCTGCGGGACCGCCCGGCGGCCGAGGCGGCGGCGACAGGGGACGTGCCCGACGGCACCCTGGCCCGGGTGGTCGAGGTCCGCGGCACCTGGCTGCGGGTACGCGCCGCCGAGGGCCCATCCGCCGAGGGCTGGGTGGACGACTTCTTCCTGCGCGGCGGGGTGCACCTGGTGGGGCCGCCGCCGACCTGCGCGGTGCCGTTCGGCGACGGAACGCTGCCGGCGGGCGAGCAGGCGATCGTGCTCGACCTGCGGGAGGACCACGCCAAGGTGCGGATCAACCGCACCGGAGACACCGACTGGGTGGGCCGGTCCCTGGTCCGGGAACTCGCGCCGGACCGGTGCGGCACGCCCGAGCCGGACGAGCCGGCCGGCGACCATCATCACCACCACGACTGACCGCGCGGCCGGTCCGGCAACCCCGGGATGCCGGACCGGCCCGGGCCACTGTCGTGAACGACTTCTACCCCTTGGTCGACAGTGGGGCAGGGTGCAGGTGTGGCGCGGCTTGCATACGATCAAGCTCCATCGTCACCGGGAGGATCACATGGCCAACCTGACGCCGGCCGACGTCCGGAACGTCGCGTTCAGGAAGCCTCCGCTCGGCAAGCGAGGGTACGACGAGTGGGAGGTCGACAAATTCCTGGATGCCGTCGAGCAGACCATCACCGCGTTGACGGAGGAGGTGAGGTCCCTGCGCGCGCAGCTAGGACATGGGAGCTCCGAATCCGGGACCGATACACCGAGCGGTGGACCGGGGGCGGTGTCCAATGAGCTTGAGCAGATGAAGGAGCGGCTCTCGCGGCTTGAGGCCACCGTGGCGAATGCGGGCCTGAGGGCACCCGCAGCCGATCCCCTGTTCGGCGGTCGGTAGCGCCATGCGGGGGTGCGCCGAGCCGACGTACCCCGCATGCCATCCACCTCAGCTGCCAGCCAGCTTGGCCGTCCCGATCAGCCGAAGTGCGCGTCGATCACCGTCTCCGCGTCTGCCCGGCCGAGCCAGCGGTCGACGTGCAGGTGCTCCCCGGACCAGCTGACGATGCCGGTCCGCAGTTCCTCGCGGACCTCGTCCGCGTCCGGGTAGGCGCGGTCATCGAGCCGCCACCCCTCTGACTCCCCGGCGTCGACCAGCGCCGCGCTCAGCTCCACCGACAACGCGCGCCGGCCATCGCTGCCAGCGGGATCGCCGACCCTGACGTACAGGTAGCCGATCGCACCGCGGTCACTGCTCACCTCGGCGACCCGGCCGTCGAACCGCAAAATCGGGTCCCACCCCGATGGCGGCGCCTCCTGCGTTTCCCGCCACCGGCGGTAGGCGGCCATCCTCGCATCGTCCGCGCGCCGTTTGCGGCGGAAGGCCACCAGCGATCCGGCCCACATCAGCAGCCCGAGCGCGCCGCCGGCCCACATCAGGTCGCGGTCCTCGAGGGACCCGATCGACATCACCGCGACCAGGATCGGGTAGCAGCCCAGGACGAGGAGTATCGCCCACGGCGTGTAGAAGCCGGCGAGTCCGTGCCGACCCGCGAAGTCGAGGAACTGCGGCGGAATCTCCTCCTCGCCCTCCGCGCGTCGCGCGCGCTGGTCCCGGGCCCCCACTGCTCCTCCGCCCTCTACGGCGGGCCCACCGCTACCGGCCTGCGGCGAGCCAGATTGACACGTTCGCGAGGCGGTTGAAAACAATCTCCAACCGCACTCGGCCAAGCCAGTAGCGCACGCGTGCGAAGCGTCGACGGGGTGCTGCCTTCATCTGTTCCAGGGCAGCTCTTTCCGACCAATATCGCTCGGCAAGAATCATGGACGGGTCTACCAACGGTCTCATTCCGGGCTCCACGGGGATGGTCAGGGCGGTGACAGCCCCGCGTCCAACTGTGACCGGCAGTAGATGCCTGTCGCGCCGGAAGCCGCTACGGGCGCTCGGGAGCGTGCGCGACGAACGCGCGCCAGGCCTCGGGGCCGAAGGCCAGCACCGGACCGGTCGGGTCCTTGGAATCACGTACGGCGACCACGCCGGGGAGGTTGTCGGCCACCTCCACGCAGGCGCCGCCGCTGCCGTTGCTGCGGGTGCTCTTGCGCCAATGGGCGCCGGTCATGTTCATGTCTCCGCCACTTCCGCTATCAACTCAAGGGACTGCTGTTGCGATAGTGCCTCGCCACGGATCGACTCCCAAACCTCGACCATCTGCTGCACATACTCCGTGCGGTCGATCACCTGCCCATGGCGCTGCCCCTCCAGGTAGACAACATCCTCCCCGGCTGGCGAGGTGGCGATCACGAAGGGGCCGTCGAGGCCAGGGTAGGCGCCAGCCAGAAGCGGCACGACCTGGATTCGGACCCGCGGCAGGGCCGAGCCGAGCTTCACCAGGTGCCGCAACTGCTCGCGCATCACCTCAGGGCTACCGATCCGGCGGCGCAGCACGTACTCGTCGATGACCACGCTGAGCAGCGGCGGCCGATCCCGGGTGAGCACGGCTTGGCGGTCGATCCGGGCCGCCACCTGCTGGTCGATCTCGTCGGGCGCGAACAACCCGGCACCGACCAGGATGGCGCGAGCGTACCCCTCGGTCTGCAACAAGCCCGGCACATACACCGGCTCGTGCCAGCGCAGCGCTGTCGCCTCCAGCTCGATGCCGGCCCAGTCGCGGAACCACGGCACCACGGTCTCGCGGCTGATTCGCCGTTGGATGCGCTCGAATCGCCCGTCCGCCCCGAACACGGTGTCGCAGCGCCGCGCGAAGTCCAGGCTCGGCCGGCGTTCGCAGGTCTCCACCTTGGCGACCAGAGCACCCGAATAGCTCAACGCCTCGGCCAACGCCGTCTGGGACATGCCGCTGGTGGCCCGGGCCAGCCGCAACTCCTCCGCGAAGTGGTCCAGCATGGACGATCCTTCCACGGACAGCCTCCGTACATCTTCGTACCGCCTTGGGTCGCCCGGCAGACGCGCTGGTCGTCGGTGCGCGGGACCTCCCACCGTAGTCGCGTCCTCACCAGACTGTCATGCAGCGGAACCGCTCACGGGATCGGACGGCGGGCGGAACCAGGCCGGAGGCGTCCCACGACAACGAGGTCCGGGGCGCCTCCCTCCAACCTTCACGGAGGCTCGATGATGCGACTCAGGTTCTGGCGCTGCGGGCGCCCGACGCCGCCCACCACGCTCCCCCGGCGTACGCCCAACGAACGCCCGGCGTGGGCGACCGCCCCGACGGAGGTCTTCCCCGTCAACGGCCCGGGACGTCCGGGGCGGCTGACCCGGGCGCAGGAGTGGCGGGCGAACGGGGGCCGCTGGCTGCCGTCGCCGCGTGGCTCAGAGGAGGGCACACGCTGATGCCCCGCTACCGTCCGCACGTCGCGGCGCGCCCGTCGTGGCGCTGCCGGGTGTGCGGTGCCGCGTGGCCGTGCTCCCCGGCCCGGCTGGCGCTGCTCGGCGAGTATCGCGAGAACCGGACGGCCCTGCTGATCTACCTCGCCACCCTCATGCACGAGGCCGCGATCGACCTGACCGGCCAGTGCCCGCCGGAGCGGCTGACCGACCGTTTCCTCACCTGGGCCCGGGTGCGCGATCAATCGTGATGGTTGGCAGCTCAGCTGGCCGACACGCCGAGAGAGCAGCAGCTGCGCCGCCACCGATCGTGGCCCGCTGGACCCAAGCGGGTCGGCGCGGGGGGCCTCCGGTATCGGCGATACTCAGGTGTCGGATTGCGCGATCCGGACCGCGACGCCGTCGAGTATCAGTTCGAGCCCGAGCGAGAAGTCGGCGTCGGCGATCGCCGTGTTGGGGGTGTCCGACGGTGGTGCCTCGAACAACATCGAGGAGAACAGGCGGGCTGTCTCCGGGAAGCGTACGGGGTCGACGAGCCGGGCCATCGCGCGACCGTAGTCGCGCTCGGCGTCGGCCTGTCCCTGGCCTTCGGCTCTGCCTTCGGCGAGTTCGTGGTACTGCCGCACCGACTGGATCACGTATCCACTGATCAGCAACAGGGCACCGACCTTGTGGGCCCAGTCGAGGCGGGTGCGGGACATGATCGCCAGTGCGACCTCCATCCAGGCGATCTGGTACGGCCCGGAGGGTGGTCCGGAGGTGGGCACGCGGGTCAGCCACGGGCGACGCTGCATCACTGCGCGCTGAGCGAAGGCCCACCTGCGCAGCCCGTCGCGCCAGTCGTCGGTATCGAGGTCCGGTGGGGCGCCCAGAGCGTGGTCGGCCATGAGGGTGAGCAGTTCGTCCTTGGACCCGACGTGTCGGTAGAGCGACATCCCGGTGAAGCCGAGGCTCTCGGCGACCTTGGGTAGCGTCACGCCGCCGAGCCCGTCGCGGTCGGCGATCTGCACCGCGGCGGCGACGATGCGGTCGACGTCGAGGGCTGCGGGCCGCCCGAGACGCGAGGAATCCGGCAGCCTCCACAGCCGGCGCAGGGGCGCCGGAACGACGTCGTCGCTGGTCATGGCCCCCTCGTTCGCCCCTTGCGAAAACCAGGGACCATCCTGCCAGACCGCATTAGTATGCGCCTGATACTTTGTCATCGAAAGTAAGTGGTCCAGGGAGAGGGACGAGCATGAGCATTGCCGCCGCACCACGGACATCGAGAGGGCCGGTCCGGCGCGCCGAACGCGCCCTCGCACCGGACCTGGCCCGGGGAGCAATGCTGCTGATCATCGCGTTGGCCAACGTCGCCGGAGTTGTCTTCGCCGGCGAGCCGGGTCTCGACCCGATGCCGCAGGGCGCCGAGCGCGGCCTCAACTTCCTGCTCTTCGAACTCGTCCACGCCCGCGGGTATCCGGTCTTCGCCGTGATGTTCGGCTACGGCGTCATCCAGCTCGCCCGCCGCCAGGAGGCCGGCGGGGCGACGCCGAAGCAGATCCGCTCGGTGCTGTTGCGCCGCAACCTCTGGCTCGTCGTCTTCGGGTTCGCGCACGCCGCCCTGCTGTACTACGGCGACTTCCTCGGCGCCTACGGAATCGTCGGGATCGTGATGACCCTGGTGCTGCTGCGCCGCGGCGACAAGTTCCACCGCATCGTGCTCGTGCTGTGGGCGCTGTCGGCGGTCGAGATCCTGGTTCTCGGCGCCAGCGTGGTGAATGGCATTCTCGGAGGTTCGGGCGGGTCGGCCCCGCTGCCGGTCGGCCACGTAGATTCCCTCGCCGCGCCGGGGTACTTCGCATCCATGCTGGACCGCCTCGGCGAATGGCCGATGCACACGCTGAGCGTCCTGCCCTTCATCTTCATCACCTGGCTGGGCATGTGGGCCGCCCGCCGCCGCATCCTCGAAGACCCCGCCCGCCACAAGACCCTGCTCACGTGGACCGCCGTCCTTGGACTCGGCGTCGCCATCGCCGGAGGCATCCCGGCCGCCCTGGTCAGCGCCGGATGGCTGCACGTCGACGAGTCGACCGCCGGTCTGATGCTGATGCTCCACGGCGCCAGCGGCATGTTCGCCGGCCCGGGTTACGTGGCCGTCTTCGGCCTGATCGCGATGAGGGCCAACCGATCGGCTCCGGTCGTCGGCGCCCTCTCGGCCCTGGGCCAGCGTTCCCTGTCGGGATACCTGTTCCAGTCGGTGGCCTGGCTGGTCCTCCTGGCCCCCTTCACGCTCGCCCTCGGCGACCGTTTCAACAGCCCCACGATCACCGGACTGATCATCGCGGTGGCCATCTGGCTCGCGACCGTCCTGACCGCCCGCCTGCTCGACAGGCGCGGGCAGGCCGGCCCCGCCGAGATCGTCCTGCGCCATCTGACGTACGGGGCCCGGTCGTAGTTGCCGCACCGCACGGCCTGGCATCCAGCCGAGCCGTGCGCCCGGCGGTGGCTCCCGCGAGTTGTCGTCCCCTGTCGGGTAGCAGGCTCAGTCGATCAGGGTGCGGCCGGTGAGGTGGAGGAAGACGTCCTCCAGGCTGCTGCGCCGGACCAGGACGCTGGCCGGGACGAGGCCGCGGGCGGTCACCTCGGCCACCGCCGCGTCGCCGTCGGCCACGTAGAGCAGGATCCGGTCGGGCAGCACCTCGATCCGCTCCCCCAGCCCGCTCAGCTTGTCGGCGAACACCTCCTGCGACTCGGCGGCGAAGCGCAGCTCCACCACCTCCCGGGTGGAATGCTGCTCGATCAGGGCGCGCGGCGAGCCCTCCGCGACGATCCGGCCGCCGTCCATCACCACCAGCCGGTCGCAGAGCTGCTCGGCCTCGTCCATGTAGTGCGTGGTGAGCACCAGGGTCACGCCCTGCTGCTTGAGCCGGAACAGCCGCTCCCACACCAGGTGGCGGGCCTGCGGGTCGAGCCCGGTGGTGGGCTCGTCGAGCAGCACGATCGCCGGGTTGTTGACCAACGCGCGGGCGATGGTGAGCCGGCGCTTCATGCCGCCCGAGAGCGGCTCCACCTTGCTCTCGGCCCGCTCGGCGAGCTGCACGAAGTCGAGCAGCTCGGCGGCCCGCTCGCGGGCCACCCGGCGGGGGATGCCGAAGTAGCGGGCGTAGGTGGTGAGGTTCTCCCGGACGGTGAGCTCCGAGTCGAGGCTGTCGAGCTGCGGGCAGACGCCCAGCCGCGCCCGGATCGCCGGCCCGTCGCGGACCGGGTCCAGGTCGAGGATCCGCAACTCGCCGTCGGATGGCGGGGAGACGCAGCCGATCATCCGCATGGTGGACGACTTGCCGGCGCCGTTCGGCCCGAGGAAGCCGAACGCCTCGCCGGGGCGTACCTCGACGTCGATGCCGTCGACGGCGGTGAAGTCGCCGAACCTCTTCACCAGCCCTCGCGCCTGGATGAGTGGTCGCGCAGTGGTCACCGGCCGACGGTAGCCGCCGGGTCCGACAGACTCGACCGGTTAATGGCCGCACCCCTCACCGACACGGAGCACCGGGTCCACAATGATCAATGGAGAGCCACGCCACCTCCGACTCCCGACACAAAGTCCCTAATCAATGTATCCTGATCATGATTAACAGGTGTTTGCTATGGCGCTGACTCACCACCCTCCTCACCCATTGACAGCCGTCGTCCACTTTGGAATTCTCCCGAAAGCGGCCGCCGTCGGCGGTCCTGGTACGGGGAGATTTCATGGTCAAACGCACACTCGCAGCCCTGATGGCCGGCGTCATTCTCCTGGTCACAGACCTGGCGGCCGGGGCGCAGCCCGCCTCGGCGTACGCGACGTTCAACCGCCACAAACTGATCTACGGAGTGGGAAACTACGGGGCAAGCGATCAGTATTACTGGGTCGACTCTTCGGCATCCGGCTATTCCAGTACGATCGACACCGCGATGGACAACTGGATCTACACCTCGTCATACTGGGGAATCACGACGCCAATCTCGTATCTCCGGACTTCGACGAAGTCGAGCAGCAGGATGGACCACTACAAGGTCTCCACCGTCAACAGTTGGTGGGGCCTCACCCAGATGTTCAGCGGGTCCACACAGATCGACCCGTTGTCGGCGAACTGGGTGTGGGCGAAGGTCCTCCTTGACGGCGACTTCGCCAACTGCCCCAACAAGAAGGGGGTCATCGCCCACGAGCAGGGGCACAGCATGGGGCTGGCCCACGTGTACAGCGGAACGGCCGTGATGCGCGCAGACATCGGCGGTCTGTCCATCAACCGCGCCCAGCCCGATGACCTCAACGGCATCAACTACCTGTACTGAGGAGCACGACGACGATGACGAGGACCTTCAGGACGAAGTCCATGGCACTGCTGCTCGGCGTCGCGCTCACCAGCGGCCTGGCAGCCTGCGGCGGCTCAGCCGACCCTGAGGCGTCGGCGGCGGGGACGTCCGCCTCCTCCGCCCAGGCGGGAACCGGTGGGGATGCTGCTCCCGCGTCGGCCGACGCGCCGGTGGTCGTGCTCAAGGTGGCGGCCGACGCCGTGCTCAAGGAGGACTATGCGACTCTCGACCAGCTCGCGGCGAGCCCCAACGCCCGGGTGGTCGTCAGCGGCAAGGTCGTGGAGGCCACCCCGGTCTACCAGGAACAGGTCGCCTACACGAAGCTCATGGTGACGGTCACGAAGTCCAGCAGCAACAGCGTGGCGGTCGGCTCCACCGTCGTCGTCTACCGCGACGGCGGCCAGATCCCGCTGAGTCAGGTGCTGCCGGACCTCAAGTCCGACCAGATGGCGATGCTCCCCGCGTCCCCACCGGCCAATGCCGTCGTGGACTTCCGGTTCATGGGCTCCGAACAGAGCGCGGTGGGAGACGAGATCGTGGCGTTCCTCCAGCCCGACCCGAACCCGGGCCGCGCCGGGGCCTACCAGCTCGTCAGCTCGGTGCACGGCCTGCTCAAGCTCGACCGTAAGTCGAGCACCTACCACCGTCTGGGCGACGAGAAGCGGGCCGGGTACGAGACGTCGGCCAACACCGCCACCGCCGAGGCGTTCACGCGCCGCCGTTCGTGACGCGACCGCCCGACGCAGCCAAGGGTTCGTGACAGGAAGTGATCGGGCCGGATTCTCATCCGGCCCGATCACTTCGTACGGTCAGCGGGCGTTCGTGAACGTTGGTGGCCCTTGTGTGTTGAGCCGGCCGGGAGATCCGGCGCCGGGACGGCTGACGATGATGCTCCTGCTGCTGAAGGCGTGCTGGCGGACCACCGGCTGGATCCTCCCCGCCGTCTGCCTGCTGACCCGGGTGCTGTTCACCTAGCAGAGCGAGCTGATCCCGGTGCACGCGGAGGCGGCCAACTTCACCCGGGCGAGCGCGGCGAGCACCGACCCGATCCCGCTGCACCCGGGCGCGGTTCGGTACTACCGCGGCGGCTGATGCTGAACGAGATGAAAGTGATCGACGACGAGTTGGGCGTGGGGCAGCACCCTCCCGACCGCGGACTTGAAGATCGTGCACATGTCGATCGCGACGTAGCGCACCTCGTCACGCCATTGCTGCGGGCGTGCCAGGAACCAGTCGACCACGACCTGGGCGGTGCGGCCCTCGACCTGCCCGAGCAGTCCCTGTCCGCCGGACAGGTCCACGAAGCCGACGTGCCAGCGGTCTACAGCGGTCTGCCAGGTACCGGTCGCCTCGTCGAACAACCACGTCGGCCGGCCCCGGCGGACCTCGTCGATACCCAGCACCCGCACCGGTTGTGGCTGGGTGGGCAGCACCGCGACGGCGTGCGCGGTGAACGCCGCAGCGCCACCGGCCACGACATGTCATGATCACGGGCTGCCTGCACGATCGTGCGCCCGCCATCGGCGACAGCGGCGCCGGCCGCTGACCGTAACCGGCTGGTCAGCCGTTTGCGGGCCGGGACGGCGGCCACCGCTTCGGTGAACGACCCGCGCCGGCAACCAGGCTCATCACAACGCCAGCGGCGCTTGCACCACCGAAACCTCGGACGTCTACCACCAACGGGCAGGTCACGCGGCCGGGTCACCCGTCGGCCCTTCGACCTACGCGCCCGTGTTCCACACTCCGGACACCGCCGCGCCTGCTCATCAGCGGTGACCAGGTCCACGACCAGGCCGTCCGGCCCGTCCGCGACCCCAGCGACAGCCAGACCAGCAAGGCCCAGCAACCGATTCGTATCCTCAACCATGCCCGTGGCTCTTCTGTTGTGACCAACTTGCCTCGACAACAAGATGATCACCGAGGGCCACGGGCAACCTCACATCAGGGCGTCCACTCTAGACACCCCGGCGCCCCAGCCGACCCCCGCCAATGCGGGCGCTTCTGTCAGGAAGCCTGCCGTCTGACAGAACCTGACCGTGCGCCGTGGGGCTGTCAGGTTCGGCCTCCTGACAGAACCTGACAGCCCGGCGATGCCCACGCTCCTGTCAGGTCTGCGAGTCGGAGCGGGACCCGGCGGGACTGCGGTACACCATGCTGATCGCGGGCACCCGCCGAGTCCCGCTCGGCCCAGCCGGTACCGGGCGCGGGACTCATCGCCCCGAGCCACCGGGTCCCGCTGCGCTCTGGATCGAACTCGCTCGCCGGTCACCGGCGGGCGGGACCCGGCCAGCGGGACTGTCCGCTGTCTGGCCGTCGCCGAGGCGGCACCGGAGATAGAGCGTGGCGGAAGGTGGCTTCAAGCCGCCGCCTCCTGCCTCCGGGCCGGGCGGCCAAGGGGCCGGCTACGCTGCTCGGCGGCTACCGCCCGGCATCGGGTCTGCCCAAGAGCCCGAACATGTTGGCCCGGTGCACAATCTGCCCGTCACGCACGGCGGCGAGCATCGCCGCACACCGCTGTACCGGGACCAGCCCCACCGACCGGGCGACGGCGAGCAGTGCGCCGGGCAGGTCGATCAGGTCGTCCCGCTGGCGGCGTACCGGCCGGCAGGTGATCACCACGGTCCCGCCGGGACGCAGCAGCCGGTAGCTGGCGGCCAGGATCGCGGCGAACCCGTCGAGCAAGCGGGACCACCCACCATGGGCAAGATTGCCGCTCTCCCGGTCCCCATACTGGTGGTCCCGCTTGCGTACCCCGGTACTCGTCGCCCGCACGAGACCGTGAGTCCCGCGCCCGTACGGCGGCGAGGTGAGCACGAGTCCCACCCGGCCGACGCGCGGGAGCTGTCCCGGCACACCAAACCCGAGCTGGACGAGCACGATCTCGCGCATCTCGACGTCTACACCGCCCGGCCGCTGGTCGGCAACCGGGAGCTGCCCGGCTTCACCTACGTCACCAACCCACCGGCGCCGGTCGTGGGTGAGGCGACCGCGATCCGGCAGGAGTGCGCCGCCGCCCACACCCGCACCGGCGGTGAGCCGATGCAGCAGCTCGCCCGCACGGCGATGCGCCAGCGTCCCGCGACCGCGGGCCTCCGGGTCGCTCGTTCGGGGGCTCGGCTGGGTGCGGCATCGGGGGCTCGTCTGGGGGTGTCTGCGAAACGAGTCCCCAGACGAGTCCCCTGCACCTGACCTGTCAGGTGCCTGGCCTGCCCAAACCCACCCGATAACCCCGCCGAGATCAAGATCAACCTATCCAGACTCCCTACGGGATTCTCTCTCCACGGGGTGACCCATCTATGCCGCAATCGCGCTCTGCCAGTCTGCTGGCCATCTATCCCCACATCACCAGCCGTGACCGGCTCCTGCTCCAACTCCTCGACGACCACCAGGTCCTCACCACCGACCAGATCCACCGCATGCTGTTCCACGCCCGCCGCCCCTGCCAGATCCGGCTCGGTGAGCTGGCCGCCCTGGGCCTGCTGGACCGGTTCCGGTTCGCCCGCGACGGCGGCGGCAGCCACCCCGTGGCATTGGACCCTCGGCCACAACGGGCACCGGTTCCAAGCCGCCGCCCACCAGCGGCCCGAGCCCACCGTCGCACCAACCGAGTGATCAAGACCGTCGCCCGCGACGCATACGGCTTCCGCAACCCCATCAACCAGCGCCTCCGCACCCGCTGCGCTACCACCCGACGAACCCGAGGCCACCTCGACCCCCGCAAACTTCGCTGAGCCCTGATGCTCAGAGGTTCGCCGGGGCGTCGGCGGCCCGGGCGGCGGCGACCAGCCGCCCGGTCTCCGCGACCACCGCCTCGTCGTCGACGGGCGTGCCCGGGTCGTAGCGGACCGTCCAGGTCAGACCGTCCACCCCGGGCACCCGGCGGGCGGCGACCCGGCCGGCCCCGCCGGGCACCGGGTGGTGCGCGGTGTACGCGACCGAGCGGGTGACCCGGGTCCGCACCTGGTGCGGCAGGTCGCCCGGGTCGAGCAGCAGGTACGTCTCGGCCGGGCGGTCGGCGACGACCAGGTAGCCGTCGCGCTCGGCGACCCGGTCGGCCGGCGTGACGCTGAGCTCGCGCCCGGACCAGACCGCCTTGAGAATGTCGTGCCAGCCGATCCGCTGCCCCCGGCCGGGCAGCCAGAGCCCGAGGTTGCTGGCGACCACCACGCCGTCGCCCTCGCCGTTGCCGGCGGCGGCCCAGGCGAGCACCCGCTCCCCGGCGGCCAGCGGGGGCCGGGCGGCGGGCGGCAGCTTCGGCTTACGGTTGAACAGTCCCATTCAGAGCCCTCCGGCGGCCTGCTCGCGCAGCGCCCGCGCGTGCTGCTCCAGCGAGAGCAACTCGCCGAAGAGGGCGAAGTACTCGTCCTTGTTGCTCACCGGGTTGATCCGCTGGATCTTCGACTTGAGGTCCCTGATCCGGCCGGTCACGGAGCCCCACTGGAGCTGGGCCAGGGTGACCGAGACGTAGCGGGGGTCGGGCTCGCCGTCGATGCGCAGGGGCTCGACGGCCAGCTCGCCGACGAGGGCCTGGCCGGCCAGGTCGTCGCAGGCGTCCCGGACCTGCTCGATCCAGACCGCGCCGCCGGTGGCCGCCGCCACCCCGCCGGCCTCGGCGATCGCCGCCCGGACCGCCACATGCACCGGGTGCCGGTATTCGCCGGCCTCGACCGCGTCGAACATCGGGCCGGCCAGCACCGGCTCCTGGAGGGCGAGCTTCAGCGCCTCCCGTTCGACCAGCGACTGCGGGCTGTCCGCGGCCGGAGCGGCCGTGCCGGAGCGCGCCGGGGCGTTCGCCCCGCCGGCCGGTGGCCCGGACGCGGCGGCCAGCACCGCGCGCTGCACCGGCTCGATCTCCATGCCGAGGTCGCCGGCGAGCTTGCGGACGTACTCGGGACGCTTCTCCCGGTCTTTGATCTTGGCGACCAGCGGGGCGGACCGGCGCATCGCCTCCACCCGGCCGTCGACGGTGTCCAGGTCGTACCGGTTGATCACGTGGCGGAGCGCGAAGTCGACCAGCGGCTCGCGGCGGGCGACCAGGTCGCGGACGGCCAGGTCACCCTTGGCCAGGCGCAGCTCGCACGGGTCCATACTGTCGGGGCTGACCGCGATGAAGGTACGCCCGACGAAGCGCTGGTCGTCCTCGAAGGCACGCAGCGCGGCCTTCTGCCCGGCGGCGTCCCCGTCGAAGGTGAAGATGATCTCGCCGGCTCGTTCGTCGCTGTCGAAGAGCACCCGCCGCAGGACCGAGATGTGGTCGGCGCCGAACGCGGTGCCGCAGGTCGCCACGGCGGTGGTCACGCCGGCCAGGTGGCAGGCCATCACGTCGGTGTAGCCCTCGACCACGACCACCTTGCCCTGCTTGGCGATCTCCCGCTTGGCCTGGTCGATGCCGTAGAGGACGTGGGACTTCTTGTAAATCGGCGTCTCGGGCGTGTTCAGGTATTTCGGGCCGTCGTCGTCGTCGAAGAGCTTGCGGGCGCCGAGGCCGATCACGTCGCCGGTGAGGTCACGGATGGGCCAGAGCAGCCGCCGGCGGAACCGGTCGATCAGGGTGCCCGAGCGGGACGGCCGGGACAGCCCGGCGGTGACCAACTCGTCGTGGGTGAAGCCCTGCTGACGCAGCTGCTTGGTGAGCAGGTCCCAGGCGTCGGGGGCGAAGCCGCAGCCGTACCGCTCGGCGGCGGCCCGGTCGAAGCCGCGCTGGGCCAGGAACTCCCGGGCGGGACGGGCGCCGGCCGTGCCGAGCTGGGCGCGGTAGAACTCCACGGCGGCGGCGTGCGCGGCGACCAGCCGCTGCCGCTGCCCCTGCTGCGGCCGGCTGCGCGGGGCCGAGCGATCGTCCTCGACGTAGCGGAGCTGGAGGCCGGCGCGGGCGGCGAGCCGCTCGACGGACTCGACGAAGCTCAGGTGCTCGGCGTCCATCAGGAACTTGATCGCGTCACCGCCGGCCCCACAGCCGAAGCAGTACCAGACGTTGCGCGCCGGCGAGACGTTGAACGACGGGCTCTTCTCGTCGTGGAACGGGCACAGCCCCTTGAGGTTGCCGCCGCCGGCCGACTTGAGAGTCACCGTGTCGGAGATGACCTCGGCGATCGAGGTGCGCTCGCGAACCAACGCGATGTCCTCGTCCCGGATCCGCCCCGCCATCTCCGCCACCTCCTCGGCGTACATCCTGCCCTGCCGGGCCGACGATTCGGCGGTCGGGGGCACGGGCGTGTGGCGGACGCCGCCCGTCCCCCGACCGCGCTACGTCAGCCGGTCAGTAGATGCAGCTCCCGTTCGCCGGGTTGACACACTTGGCCCGGCTCCACAGGGTGGCGAAGTTGGCCCGGTAGCCCGCCGAGACGCCCGGGTTCTCGACCTTCACGAACGTCTCGTCGTGGTCGACCAGCGATGGACCGCTCAGGTTGTGCGAGCCGGTGAAGACGATCGTCCGCCCGCCGGTGCCGTTGTAGTTCCCTTTCACCACCAGATACTTCGAGTGCACCGTGACGACCCGGCCGTCGTAGTTGGTGGTCTCCGCGTCCCAGTACTTCTTCAGCTGCACGTTCGACGATCCGCGCAGGATCGAGTACACCCGGTCACCCATCGTGCCGTAGACCACCCGGACCTGGCAGCCCAGGCGGGCGATCCGCAGCAGCTCGCTGGCGACCGCCGTACGCGGATTGGTGAAGGATGCCTGTGCCACCTCAACGATGCACCCGCTCTCGAACGTGGTGACGTAGCTGAGCACGTTCTCGACGGTGTCGCCGCTGGCCCGGGGCGAGTGGTAGACGGTCACTCCGGTGGTCGGCGACTTGTAGTAGCCGTCGGCGGCGGAGAAGAAGTTGTTGTTCTTGCTCTCCGCCCGCATCACGTTGAAGTAGCGGGTGAAGTGGTCGTACAGGTCATAGTCCTCGTGCACGACCACTGCGTTGTTGAAGAGGTTGTTCTGCGAGAACGTCAGGTTCTGTGAGGTGATCAGCACGACCCGCTTCATCGTCCCCGAGGTGGAGAAGGTGAAGAACTTGTTGTGGTTGATCGAGTTCGTGTGGTTGGCGATGCAGGCGCTTGAGCCGGCGACCGAGGCCGACGAGGTGCCGCAGAAGACCAGGTCGTCGAGCTTGGCGGCGCGCAGTTTCTGGATTGCCGCGTTCGTCCGGTCGAGGTTGACGCCGCCCTCCCCCTCCCGGTCCAGCACCACCCGGACCACCACGCCCCGGGCGGCGGCCCGGGCCAGGGCGTCGGCCACCACCGGGGAGCTCCAGCTGTACATCGCACCGCGAATGTAGGAGCCGGCCGGCACCCCGTCGGCCAGGGCGACGATCTCGTCCTCGATGGTCCGGTCCCGGGTTGCGTCGTCCGCCGGCACGTTGAACCGGGTGTACGCCGGGAAGGTCGCGGTCACGGCCGCGTCGTCGGTCAGGTCGGGGGCCGCCGCGGCGCTCCCCGTCCCCGCCGCGGCGACACCCGGCGTACCGGGGGCCACGGCGAGGAGGGGGAGCGCGAGCGCGGCGGCGAGCAGGCACCGTCGAAGATTCATGTACAGGTTTCTATGGCATAACGGCGGCTCGATCAAGGCGCTCGGTCAGGCCGACCGGCCCGCCCCCGTGGCCGCGTCCCCGATCCGCGGGAACGGCTCGATGGAGAAGACAACCTCGACCGGCACCTCGAAGTACGCGGCGATCCGCAGCGCCAGGTGCAGGCTGGGGCGGAACTCGCCCCGCTCCAGGTAGCCGACCGTCTGGTAGTGCACGCCCAGGGCGTCGGCGAGCTGCCGCCGCGAAATGCCCCGCTCGGCGCGCAGCATCGCGATCCGGTTGTACACCGTCTCACTCATCGACGCCCTCTCACACCACCCGCTGCATGGCCTTCTCCCGGCGTGCCGCGACCCGGGACCCGGACTCGCGGCGGGCCATCCGGCGTAGCACGACGGGGGCCAGGATCAGCCCGAGTACGGCCCACAGGCCAAGCACGCCGAGCGTCTCCAGGTGCCGCCAGGACCCGCCCAGCTCGACCGCGGCCATCGCCTGCGGCAGCAGCGCCGAGCGCATCCCCAACCCTAGCCAGTAGATCGGAAACACCTGCGCGACGGCCTGCAGCCAGCCCGGGTAGCCGTTGATCGGATAGAAGATCCCGGAGAGCGCGATGAGGCCGAAGATCGGCAGCACCACCAGGCCCATGTTGCGGGGGTTCTCGATCAGCGAGCCGACGACCGCGCCCAGCGGCAGCACCGCCACCAGCCCGAGCGGCACCACCCAGGCCAGCGTGAGCCAGGCACCGCCGTCGGTGATCCGCAGACCGTCCAGGAAGAACAGCCCGGGGGTGAGCTGGAGGACCAGCCCGATCAGCGACACCGCCGAGAGCATGACGATCTTCCCGATCAGGTAGCCGAGCATCCCGTTCGGCGTCGCCTTGGCGCGCAGCAGCGTGCCGTCCTCCCGGTCGACGATGAGCTGCTGGGCCAGGCCGAGCAGGCCGCCGAAGGCCAGCCCCATGCCGAGCGCGCTGGGCAGCGTACGCGCGCCGAGTGAGAAGGAGGTGCCGGGCACGGTGGCGCCGCGCATGAAGAAGATCGTGACCAGCAGGATGACGGTCGGGAAGAAGTAGTTCCACAGGTCCTGACCGTTGGTGAAGGTGTTGCGCAGCTCGATCACACCGCGCCGGAGGCCGGCCCGGACGGCCGCCATGGTCGGGTTCATTCCTGGCTCCCCTGCTGCCACACCCGGCCGACGGCGCCGGTCCGGACCCCGGATTCCTCTTCGTAGACCAGTGCCATGTACGCGTCCTCCAGGCTGGCCCGGCGAACCTCCAGCTCCTGCACGTCGTCGCCGTGCTGTCGGAGCAGGTCCCGGACGAAGCCGGTGGCGTCGGCGGCGGAGTGCACGAAGCGTTCCCCGTCCCGCGTCCAGCGGATCTCCGCGTCCCCGGCGACCCGGCGGGCCAGCTCGTCGGGCGACCCGTCGGCGATGATCCGGCCACCGGCCAGGATGAGGATCCGGTCGGCGAGCTTCTCCGCCTCGTCCAGGTCGTGGGTGGTGAGCAGGATGGTGGTCTCGTCCAGGTCGGCGAGCCGGTGCACCAGTTCGTGGAACTCGCGCCGGGCGGCCGGGTCGAACCCGACCGTCGGCTCGTCCAGGAAGAGCAGCTCCGGGCGGCCCACGATGCCGACCGCCACGTCGAGCCGGCGGCGCTGGCCACCGGAGAGCTGGTGCACCCGCTTGCGCGCGTGCGGGGTGAGGCCCACGGTGTCCAGCAGCTCGTCGACCGGCCAGGGCCGGCGGATCCGGTCGGTGGAATACGGGGCGTAGAAGTCGCCGAGGTGGGCCAGCAGGTCCCGGACCCGCCACTTGCCGTGGTCCCGCCAGGACTGGAGCACCACCCCCATCCGGGCACGCCAGCGCTCGTCGCCCCGGCCCGGGTCGACGCCGAGGACGCGGACGTCGCCCGCCGAGCGCATCCGGAAGCCCTCCAGGACCTCGATGGTGGTGGTCTTGCCGGCGCCGTTGGGCCCGAGCAGGGCGAGCACCTCGCCGCGCCGGGCGGTGAAGTCGACCCCGTGCAGGACGTCGACGCTGCCGTACCGCATGCGCAGGTCGCGGACGTCGAGGACGAGGTCCTCGTCGGGCGGGTGCGGAGTCTCGGCGACTCCCGGTAGCTCGACCGCGGTCATGACCATCCCCCGAGATTGACGGATCACTACCGCGAAATGTAGCACCCCTACTACATGTCGAGGCACACCCACTCTCGGACAGGTCAGCCGGTGGCACCCGTCAGCCGGGGAGGGTGACGGATTCCTCGGCTTCGACCTGGGCGTTCCAGGCGCGCTTGGTGGAGCGCCAGCCCTCGTCGTCCATCCCGCGCCGCCAGTAGCCGGAGATGGACAGCGCCTCCTGGGGCACCCCGCGCTCGACGCGCAGCAGCCGGCGCAACTCCTTGACGGCGGCGGCCTCGCCGTGCACGAAGGCGTGCACCCGCCCGGGCGGGAAGTCGAACGCCCGGACCGCCTCCACCAGCGCCTCGCCCACCGGGCGGCCGGCCCGGTGCAGCCAGTTCAGCTCGACCGTGCCCGGGCTGGTCAGCGGCAGCTCGTCGGCCGGGCCGTCGACCTCGACGAAGACCTTCGCCCACGCGCCGGCCGGAAGCCGCTCAAGGGCGGCGGCAATCGCCGGTAGGGCGCTCTCGTCGCCGGCCAGCAGGTGCCAGTCGGCCGCCGGGTCCGGGGCGTACGCCCCGCCCGGGCCGGTGAAGAGCACCCGGTCGCCGGGGCGCAGCCTGGCCGCCCACGGCCCGGCCAGCCCCTGGTCGCCGTGGTGCACCACGTCGATCGTCAGCTCGCCCGCCGCCGCATCCCAGGCCCGCACCGTGTACGCCCGCAGCCGCGGCCACTGCTCGGCCGGGAACTCGCGCTTGATGGTGGCCAGGTCGGTGGGGTGAGGGTAGGCCACTCCGGCCGGCGGGAAGAGGAGCTTCACGTAATGATCGGCGTACGCGCCCACCGGCAGGCCGGCCAGCTCGTCCCCGCCCAGCACCAGCCGGACCAGGTGCGGGGTGGGCCGCTCGGTCCGTACGACCGTGGCGGCGGTGATCTTCTTCGGGCGCTCCGTCATGCCACTTAGGCTAGCCTAACTCCCCTGTCGCCCCCGCCGCCCGGGTCCACGCCAGGGCTGCGGGCGAGGCGGACGTGCCAGGCCAGGGCGGCCGGGTCGGTGAGTGAGGCCACCTGGTCGATCACCACCCGCAGCCGGGCGGCGTCGTCCCGGGCGTCCCGCCACAGCGGCGCGAAGACCGGGTCGAGCGCGTCAGGCGCCCGGTCCATCAGCACCGCGACGAGTTCGGCGAGGATCTCCCGCTGCTGCGAGTACCGGGTGCCGGCGCCGGGGCGGCGCATAACGTAGCGCAACGCGATGCCCTTGAGCAGCGCGCACTGCGCCCGGATCCGGCGGGGCACCACCAGGTCGGCGGCGTACCGGCGGTGCGGGCCGGGGCCGTGGCGCGCCTCGGTGGCGGCCACCACCGAGGCGACGAACCGGCCGGTGAGCACGCTGGTGGTCGCCTTCAGCGCGGCGAGGGCCCGGTGGCTGCCGTCGTACGCGGCGAGCGGGGCGAGCACCGGCTCGGCGAGCAGTTCGGCCAGCACCTCGTGCAGGTCCTCGGGGGCCTCCCCGGAGTACGCCGCCGCCACGTCCGCGCAGAGCGCCCGCCGCTCGTCGGGGTCGGCCAGCAGCGGGCGCAGGCTGACGTACCCGCCGTGGATGCCGTCCTCCACGTCGTGCACCGAGTACGCCACGTCGTCCGCCCAGTCCATCACCTGCGCCTCCAGGCAGCGCCGCCCGGCGGGCGGGGAACCGGCGCGCAGCCAGTCGAAGACCGGGCGGTCGTCGGCGTACACCCCGAACTTGCGCTCGCCGGGACGGCGCTCCCAGGGATACTTGCTGACCGCGTCGAGCGAGGCCCGGGTCAGGTTGAGCCCCACCGAGCGGCCGTCCGCAGTGAGCACCTTGGCCTCCAGCCGGGTGAGCACCCGCAGCGTCTGGGCGTTGCCCTCGAAGCCGCCGCACTCGGCGGCCAGGTCGTCCAGGGCAGCCTCGCCGTTGTGCCCGAAGGGCGGGTGACCGAGGTCGTGCGCCAGCCCGGCGGTGTCCACCACGTCCGGGTCGCAGCCGAGCCGGGCACCCATCTCCCGGGCGACCTGCGCCACCTCCAGCGAGTGGGTCAACCGGGTACGCAGGAAGTCGTCGGTGCCCGCGGTGTGCACCTGGGTCTTCGCGGCGAGCCGGCGGAACGCCGCCGAGTGCAGCACCCGCGCCCGGTCCCGCTCGTACGGCGACCGCCCGTACCCGGTGTCCTTCGGCGCCTCGACGACCAGCCGGGCCGTGTCGTCAGCGCCCGGACCCGCGCTCAACCGTCATCCCCGTTGCCGCGCCACCTCTGTTCGCGACTGCGGGCTCGCAAACCCGGCTCACTCCTCGCGCTCACGCAGCACGCAGAACTCGTTGCCCTCCGGGTCGGCCAGCACCGTCCACCGGACGTCGCCCTGATCGATGTCGACGGGCCGCGCGCCCATGTCGACCAGCCGCTCCACCTCGGCCTCCTGGTCGGCCGGGCGCAGGTCGATGTGCAGCCGGTTCTTGCCCCCTTTGGGCGCGGTGACCGGGACGAAGACGATGCCGGGCAGTTCGCCGGACGCGCGGCGGATCTCCACCTCGTCCGGCTTTTCGCTGATCACCTGGTACCCGAGCGCCTCGGCCCACCAGGCGGCGAGCCGGGACGGGTCATGGGCGTCGATGGTCAGGTTCTCCCAGACGCTGGTCATGCGGCCACCCTTCCTGATCAACACGTACGCGGGCGAGCCCAGGTTACGCCCGGCCGCCCGGGTTGGCGCACCGGGCGAGGCGGGGGCGGCGCGGGGCCACCGGCGCGGCGGCCGGTGACCCCGCGAACCACGCTGTCAGCGGGAGTCGGAGCCGGTGGTCTCCACCACCGCGCGGCCGGCCTCCAACCTGGCCACCGGCACCCGGAACGGGGAGCAGGAGACGTAGTCGAGCCCGACGGAGTGGAAGAAGTGCACCGAGTCGGGGTCGCCGCCGTGCTCGCCGCAGACGCCGAGCTTCAGCCCCGGTCGGGCGGCCCGGCCTTCCTCGGCGGCGATCCGCACCAGCCGGCCGACCCCGTCCCGGTCGATCGACTCGAACGGCGAGATGCCGAAGATGCCCAGCTCCAGGTAGCGCCAGAAGAACGCGCCCTCGACGTCGTCGCGGGAGAAGCCCCAGCCCATCTGGGTCAGGTCGTTGGTGCCGAAGGAGAAGAACTGCGCGGCCTCGGCGATCTGCCCGGCGGTCAGCGCCGCCCGGGGCACCTCGATCATCGTGCCGATCAGCACCTCGACGCCGCTGTCCCCGACCACCTCCGCGATGATCTTCTCGGCCTCGGCGCGTACCGTCTCCAGCTCCTGGACCGCGCCGACCAGCGGGACCATGATCTCCGGACAGGCCGACCCGCCGGCCCGGGTGACCTCGACGGCGGCCTCGGTGATCGCGCGGACCTGCATGGCGAACAGGCCGGGGATGACCAGGCCGAGCCGCACGCCGCGCAGGCCGAGCATCGGGTTCTCCTCGTGCATCCGCCGGACGGCGGCGAGCAGCGCCTCCTCCTTGGCCACGTCCTCGCCGCGCTCCTGGGCGACCGCGACGTTGACCGCGAGCTGCTCCAACGGGGGCAGGAACTCGTGCAGCGGCGGGTCGATCAGCCGTACGGTGACGGGCAGGCCGTCCATCTCGCGGAAGATCTCGATGAAGTCCGCCCGTTGCAGCGGCAGCAGCGCGGCCAGCGCGCCCTCCCGCTCGCGGTCGGTGCCGGCGAGGATGAGCCGCTCCACCAGCTCCCGCCGGTCGCCGAGGAACATGTGCTCGGTGCGGCACAGGCCGATGCCCTCGGCGCCGAAGCGCCGCGCCCGCGCCGCGTCCGCGCCGGTGTCGGCGTTCGTGCGGACCCGCAGCCGCCGCGCGGCGTCGGCGTGGCCCATGATCCGGTGTACGGCCCGCACCAGCGGATCGTCGGTCCGCTCCGGGTCGAGCTCGCCCTCGAAGTACCGCACCACCTCGGACGGCATGGCCGGCACCTCGCCGAGGTAGACCTTTCCGGTGGTGCCGTCGATGGAGACGATGTCACCCTCGTTGACGGTCTGCCCGGCGACGGTGAACTTCTTCGCCGGGACGTTGACGTCGAGCTCGTCCGCGCCGGACACGCAGGTCTTGCCCATGCCCCGGGCCACCACCGCGGCGTGGCTGGTCTTGCCGCCGCGCGAGGTGAGGATGCCCTTGGCGGCGATCATGCCGTTCAGGTCGTCCGGGTTGGTCTCCCGGCGGACCAGGATCACCGCCTCCCCCTCGCCGGCCAGCTCCACCGCCCGGGCCGAGGTGAAGACCACCTTGCCGACGGCGGCACCCGGCGACGCGCCGATGCCCCTGGCCACCGGCTCGAACTCGTGGTCCAGCTTGAACCGGGGAAACATCAGCTGGGCGAGCTGTGCGCCGTTGACCCGGTGCAGCGCCTCGTCCAGGTCGATCAGGCCCTCGTCGACCAACTGGCCGGCGATCACGAACGCGGCGGCGGCGGTGCGCTTGCCGACCCGGGTCTGGAGCATCCAGAGCTTGCCGCGCTCGATGGTGAACTCGATGTCGCAGAGGTCCTTGTAGTGCCCCTCCAGCCGGGCCATGTAGTCGAGCAGTTCGTCGTAGGACTTCTTGTCGATCCGCTCCAGCTCCTGCAGCGGCACGGTGTTGCGGATGCCGGCGACCACGTCCTCGCCCTGGGCGTTGGTCAGGTAGTCGCCGTAGATGCCCTGCGCGCCGCTGGCGGGGTCGCGGGTGAAGGCGACGCCGGTGCCGGAGTCCGGGCCGAGGTTGCCGAAGACCATGGCCACCACGTTGACCGCGGTACCCAGGTCGGCCGGGATGCGTTCCTGCCGGCGGTAGACCACCGCGCGGTCCGCGTTCCACGACTCGAAGACCGCGCGGATGGCCAGGTCGAGCTGCTCGCGCGGCTCCTGCGGGAACTCCCGTCCGGTGTGCTTGGCGAAGATCTTCTTGTACGCGTCGACGAGCGCGCGCAGGTCGTCCGCGTCCAGGTCGAGGTCGTTGCTGGTCCCCTTGGCCCGCTTGGCCTCGTCGATGGCGTGCTCGAACTCGTCGCCCGGCACCTCGCAGACGGTCTTGCCGAACATCTGGATCAGTCGGCGGTACGAATCCCAGGCGAACCTGTCGTTGCCGCCGGCCTGGGCGCTGAGCCCGATCACACTCCGGTCGTTGAGGCCGACGTTGAGGACGGTCTCCATCATGCCCGGCATCGAGAACTTGGCCCCCGAGCGGACCGACACCAGCAGCGGGTCGTCCGGGTCGCCCAGCTTGCGGCCCATGCCGCGCTCCAGGGACTCCAGGTGCGCCTCGATCTGGTCGGCCAGCCCGTCCGGCTCCCGCCCGGTCGCCAGGTACGCCTTGCAAGCCTCGGTGGTGATGGTGAAGCCGGGCGGGACCGGCAGGCCGAGATTCGTCATCTCGGCGAGGTTGGCCCCCTTGCCGCCGAGCAGATCCTTGAGGTCCTTGTTGCCCTCGGCGAAGTCGTAGACGTACTTGTTGTCCACCGTCTGTTGCGCTGCCACCAGAGCCTCCCACGCACACCGGAAGTGACACTTAACGAAGGTTCAGTTCGGACATACCCCGGGACCGACCACTGGTAATCCGTGTCACCAGCGTTCGGTGGGCGAAGGCTAAGCGAACTTCGAGTGGACGGGGACCGTTCGGTGACAAGCAGCACAGCCGTCACCACTATCCGCGTCCGTACCGGTTTTTGGGAACGGTTCCACGCGCACGACTACGCAATTCCGCTTCGCCTCGTACCCTTGACGGCACTGGTTCTGCTGAACCTGATCTTTGCCATATTCGACGCAAATACACCCCGGAGCCGTCGTCGTGCCGACCACCCCCGCCGCTTCCTCCGAGACCAGTCCCGAACCGCTCGACCGGGTCGACCGCGCCGCCCGGCAGCCGGCCGCCGCCGAGCTGGCCCGGACCGCAGCCCAGGCGGCCGGTGAACTGCTCGCCCCGGCCGCGCCGGTACGACTGCGCGACGTCGTGCCCGCCCCCGAGCTGGTCGCCCCGGACCCGATGGCCGACTTCACGCTGGCCGCGGACGCGGTGATCCGGGTGG
This sequence comes from Micromonospora sp. SL1-18, assembly GCF_047921505.1. Classification (NCBI taxonomy): domain Bacteria; kingdom Bacillati; phylum Actinomycetota; class Actinomycetes; order Micromonosporales; family Micromonosporaceae; genus Micromonospora; species Micromonospora sp. SL1-18. The sequence continues at coordinate 160,841 of NZ_JBLROA010000005.1, forward strand.
ACGCCGACCCGGCCGCCCGGGACGTCGCCGAACAGCTCGCCGAGCTGCTCCGCCCGGCGACCGGCTACCCGCTCCCCGTCACCGACACCACTGCCACTGCCGAGCTGGACGGCCTGCTCGTGCTCGCCCTGTCCAACGCGACGGCGTCGGTCGGCGCGACGGGCGCGGACGATGCCGTTTGCCCGATCGGCGGCGACGGCGCGGTTGGCGTTGCCGATGCGCATGCTTCGACCGGGGCGGGTGTTTCGGCCGGGGCAGGTGTTTCGGCCGGGGCAGGTGCTTCGGCCGGGACGGGTGCTTCGGCCAGGGCGGGTGTTTCGGCCGGGGCTGGTGCTTTGGTTGGGGCGGGTGTTTTGGCCGGGGCGGGTGCGGAGCGCGTGGACGCCGCGATCGGCGGGGAAGCGCTGGGCGACGAGGGCTACCGGCTCGACGTGACCGGCAGCGAGGTCCGGATCGCGGCGGCCACCGCGGCCGGCCTGTTCCACGGGGTGCAGACGCTGCGGCAGTTCCTGCCGGCGGCCGTGGAGAGCGCCACGCCGGCCGCCGAACGCTGGGTGGTGCCGGGCGGCACGATCGTCGACCGCCCCCGGTTCGCGTACCGCGGGGCGATGCTCGACGTGGCCCGGCACTTCTTCCCCGTCGAGGACGTGCTGCGGGTGGTCGACCATTTGGCCCGGTACAAGCTCAACCACCTGCACCTGCACCTCACCGACGACCAGGGGTGGCGGATCGCGGTCGACGCCTGGCCGAAGCTCACCGAGGTCGGCGGGACCACCGAGGTGGGCGGCGGCCCCGGCGGCTGGTACACCAAGGACGACTACCGCCGGATCGTCGGGTACGCCGCCCGACGGCACGTCACCGTCGTGCCGGAGATCGACCTGCCGGGCCACACCAACGCGGCGCTGGTCGCGTACCCGGAGCTGGCGCCCGGCAAGATCGCACCGCCGCCGTACACCGGCACCGAGGTCGGGTTCAGCTACGTCGACCCCGCCGACGAGCGGACATACGACTTCGTCGCCGACGTGCTCGGCGAGGTGGCCGCGCTGACTCCCGGGCCCTGGCTGCACATCGGCGGCGACGAGGCGTTCAAGGTGCCCGCCGAGGCCTACCGCGCCTTCATCGAACGGGCCCAGGAACTGGTGGCCGCGACCGGGAAGACCGTGCTCGGCTGGCACCAGCTCGCCCCGGCCGGGCATGCCGACGGGCGGGTGCTGCAGTGGTGGGGCACCAACGGCGAGGACCCGGTCACGGCCGAGGCGGTTCGCCGGGGCGGCCGGCTGATCCTCTCCCCCGCCAAGCACGCCTACCTGGACATGAAGTACGCCCCGGACACCCCGATCGGCCACGACTGGGCCGGCCTCATCGACGTACGGACGGCGTACGACTGGGACCCGGGTGCGCACCTGGCGGACGTGCCGGCGGAGGCGGTGCTCGGCGTGGAGGCACCGCTCTGGACCGAGTCGGTCACCTCGCTGGCCGAGATCGAGTTCATGCTCTTCCCGCGCCTGCCCGCCGTCGCCGAATTGGGCTGGTCACCCCGGGCGACGCACGACTGGGACGAGTTCCGCGAGCGGCTGGCCGGGCACGGGTCCCACTGGACGGCCGCCGGGATCACGTACCACCGCTCCCCGGAGGTGCCGTGGCCGGCGGAGCCCGCGATCCCGGCTCCCCGTAGCGCACCATCTGATCGGCAGCTCGAAAGGTAAGCGCTCGGCAGATGTAAAGGCCTGGCCGCGCTCCCCATCTCAGCCCTCTGGGCTGAGGGGTGATCCAGAGTTCCCAACGTTCCACGCAGCTCGTCCCCGGTTACGCCCGGTGGGGTGAGTGTCCGGATTCAGGCCCTGACCGAATGCGTGTGGTGTCGGGGTTTGGGGGCAGGTGCTCGGTGGCCGGGGCCACCCCGGGGGCGGAATGATGCCGGGGCCGGGGTCGTTGAACATGGCTGACCGCGCCGCATCCCGTGCCTGGTCACCG